>JBKJPD010000089.1:0-3581 GCA_046595345.1 Pseudonocardia sp. | reverse complement strand
GTCGGGGTGTGGACCGAGGGCACCGCCGAGCAGGCCCGCGCCTCGATGACCGAGCTCTCCCGCCTGGCCGAGACCGCGGGCTCCGAGGTGCTGGACGCGCTGATGCAGCGCCGCTCCAAGCCCGACGCCGCCACCTTCATCGGTTCCGGCAAGGTCGAGGAGTTGCTTGAGGCCGTGCAGTCCGCAGGTGCTGACACGGTGATCTGTGACGGCGAGCTCTCACCTGGGCAACTGCAGCATTTGGAGGAGAAGCTCAAGGTCAAGGTCATCGACCGCACCGCGCTGATCCTCGACATCTTCGCCCAGCACGCCCGCAGCCGCGACGGCAAGGCGCAGGTCGAGCTGGCCCAGCTGTCCTATCTGCTCCCGCGCCTGCGCGGGTGGGGCGAGTCGCTGTCGCGGCAGGTCGGTGGTCGTGCCGCGAACGGTGTCGGCATCGGTGGCCGCGGCCCCGGCGAGACGAAGATCGAGCTCGATCGGCGGCGGATCCGCATGCGCATGTCCAAGCTGCGCCGCGAGATCGCCGCGATGAGCCAGGTGCGCGACACCCAGCGCGGTTCGCGACGGCGCAACGACATTCCGTCCGTGGCGATCGTCGGGTATACCAACGCCGGCAAGTCGAGCCTGCTCAACGCGTTGACCGGCGCGGGAGTGCTGGTCGACGACGCGCTGTTCGCCACGCTCGATCCGACCACGCGGCGCACGGCCACCGAGGACGGGCGCACGTTCACCCTCACCGACACCGTCGGGTTCGTGCGGCACCTGCCTCATCAGCTCGTCGAGGCCTTCCGCTCAACGCTCGAGGAGACCGCCGAGGCGGACCTGCTCGTACACGTCGTCGACGCCTCCGACTCGCTGCCGGAGGACCAGATCAAGGCGGTCCGCCAGGTGCTCGTCGAGATCGGCGAGAAGCGGCACGGCAAGATGCCGCAGGAGCTGCTCGTGGTCAACAAGGCTGACATCGCAGGTGACCTGCAGCTCGCCCGGCTACGCCACCTGCTGCCGGGCGCGGTGTTCATCTCCGCCCACCGGGGCGACGGGATGACGCTGCTGCGCAACCGGATCGCCGAGCTGCTCCCGCGCCTCGAGGTCGACGTCGAGCTGCTCATGCCCTATACGCAAGGCTCACTCGTCGCCCGCATCCACGCCGAGGGCGACGTGCTGGCCGAGGAGCACCTGCCCGAGGGCACCCGGATGCATGCCCGCGTCGGAGCGGAGCTGGCCACGATGGTGCTGCCGTTCGCGGCGGTGGGTTCGCCCGCGCGGTCGAATGGTGCGACCCGCTGATCGGTCCGCTCCTCGCGGGCGCCGCGGCGGCTGCGGCCCTCGTGACGGCACCGGCTCCGCAGGTCCGTTGCACCGTCGACGATCCGCGGCTCGCGGAGCTGTCCGGCCTTGTCGTGGACGGTGGCGGGATGTGGGCTATGGGTGACGGCGGCCGTCGGGTCGTCGTCCACCGGATCGATCCCGGCTGTGCCGTTGTCGACATGCGCACCGCCGATCTCGATCCCTACGACCCCGAGGATCTCGCCCGCGGTCCGGCCGGCTCGCTGTGGGTGGGCGACATCGGTGACAACGAGCGGCGGCGCGACACGGTCGCGGTGATCGTGTTGCCGTCGCGCGGTGAGGCGGTGCTGCACCGGCTGGCCTACCCCGACGGACCGCACGACGCCGAGGCCCTGCTCGTGGACGATGCCGGGCGACCGATCGTGATCACCAAGGAGGTCGGCAGGCCGGCCGGCATCTACCGCACCGAGGTTCCGCCGGAAGGGGTGGGTCCGACGCCGCTGCTGCGGGTCGGTGAGGTGACGCTGCCGGTTTCCGACACCTCCGGCGGGCCGATCGGCAGTCTCGGATCGCGCGTGGTGACCGGTGCCGCCGCGACAGCGGACGGCCGGGTCGTGGCATTGCGCACCTATACCGACGCGTGGCTCTACCAGGTGCGGGGCAGTGACCCGGCGGCCGCGCTGACCGGAGCGCCGGTCCGGGTGCCGCTGCCCGACGAGCCACAGGGTGAGGCGATCGCGTTCGAACTCGACGGCACCCTGCTCTCGGGGTCGGAGTCCCGTGGCGGCGTCGCGGGCAGGATCAACGCCGTAGCCGGAGCCGCAGAGCTGATAACCGATGGTGATCCGGCCGCGCGGGCACCCCTACCCCTGGTCGATCCGGCCGCCGGGCAGGCCCCGGAGGGGCTGCCCGCCGCGATGGGCGGGGCGGTGGCGGTGGCGCTCCTGCTTCTGATCGCGACGGCCTTGGCGATACGAGGTCGGGGACGGCACCGCTGAGCCGCGGCAGGGCCTACAACCTTCGCAGGACCGCGACCACCCGGCCGAGTATCGTCGCGTCGTCGCCGGATATCGGGTCGTAGGCCGGGTTGGCCGGCATCAACCAGTTGTGCCCACCCCGGCGCTTGAACGTCTTGATCGTGGCCTCGCCGTCGATCATGGCGGCCACGATCTCGCCGTTCTCCGCGACCGGCTGCTGGCGGACGACCACCCAGTCCCCGTCGGTGATGGCGGCCTCGATCATCGAGTCCCCGCGCACGTTGAGCATGAACAGGGTGCCCTCGCCGACGATCTCGCGGGGAAGCGGGAAAATGCTCTCCACCGCCTGCTCGGCGAGAATCGGACCGCCTGCGGCGATGTTGCCCAGCAGAGGTACGTACGCCGGTACCGGATGCATGTCGCCGGAACCGGTGTCCTCGGCCGCCGCCGCCAGCTCGTCGGGACTCCGGACGTCGACGGCGCGCGTGCGGTTGGGGTCGCGCCGTAGGTAGCCCTTGCGTTCCAGCGTGCGCAGCTGATGATGCACCGATGACGTGGAGGTGAGGCCGACGGCGTCGCCGATCTCCCGCACGCTGGGTGGGTAGCCGAAACGCTCGACCCAGTCGCGGATCACCTCGAGCACCCTGCGCTGGCGCGGCGTCAGCACCGGCGCCTCGACCGGTCGGCCCGGCAACGTACTGACCTCGGCCGTGGTCACCGCAGCGGCGCTCGTCATGCCATCGGGCGCGGCGCCGGCCTCGTCGCCGGCCCCCGGGCGGGGCTTGTCCCGTGCCATCTGCTCGCTCCTCCTTGCCGTTGAACGTGGTGCGCAATTGCGCGGGCTACCGCTGTCGGCTGTGACGGTAGCCCTGATCAACCCCGTGCGCCAAACACATGTTCGAACGACACGCGCTCTTTTCTCGATTCTGTCGGCGCCCGGTGGTACACAACGCACAGGCATTCATTCGAACGTCTGTTTGGGTCCGAGGGTGGCGAGAGAGGCGGAGGCGACGTGATAGGCGACGACGAGACGTCCGGACGTGTGGCCGGCGGGCAGGGATCCACGGAAGAGATCAGGAGTGCGGCGGCGGCCGTTCAGGGCTCGGATCGAACCGGTCACGGCGCGCTCCGGCGACGCACCCGCGGACCCCGCCCGGTCCGGCCCGGGGTGCCGCGGATCGCAGTCCGTCCCTGCCGGCCGGTCCGGCCGGTCTGCCGCGCGGTGCCCGTCCGGCCGGGGTCGCGGCTGCTGGTCCGTAGACCCGCCCCGCCCCGGGCCCGGCGTGCCCGCGGGTCCCCGGTGTCCTGCCGGTCCCC
>JBKJPD010000042.1:0-3525 GCA_046595345.1 Pseudonocardia sp. | reverse complement strand
TTTCTCGTGATCACCGCCACCGACATCGAACTGCGTGCCGGATCCCGCATCCTGATCTCCGGGGCCACCCTGCGCGTGCAGCCAGGCGACCGGATCGGCCTGGTCGGGCGCAACGGTGCAGGCAAGACCACCTCGATGCGCGTGCTCGCCGGTGAGGGCGAGCCCTACAGCGGCACGGTCGGCGCCAACAGCCCGGTCGGCTACCTCCCACAGGACCCCCGCGAGGGCGATCTGGCAGTCTCGGCCAAGGACCGTGTCCTGTCCGCCAAGGGTCTCGACGAGATGCTGCGCAAGATGGAGAAGGCGCAGAACGCGATGGCCGAGCTGGTCGACGGCGCGCAGAACGAGAAGGCGGTGCGCGACTACGGGCGCATCGAGGAGCGGTTCTCCGCGCTCGGCGGGTACGCGGCCGAGAGCGAGGCCGCCCGGATCTGCGCGCACCTCGGTCTGGCAGACCGCGTGCTGCACCAGGAGATGGCCACGCTCTCGGGCGGTCAACGGCGCCGGGTCGAGCTCGCCCGCATTCTGTTCGCCGCCTCGGACGGCGGCGGCGGCGGAGCCCCGAGCGCCACCACGCTGCTGCTCGACGAGCCCACCAACCACCTCGACGCCGACTCGATCACCTGGCTGCGCTCGTTCCTCTCCGCGCACGACGGTGGGCTCGTGGTGATCAGCCACGACACCGAACTGCTTGCCGCGGTAGTCAACAAGGTGTGGTTCCTCGACGCCACGCGCGGTGAGGTCGATATCTACAACATGGACTGGAAGCGCTACCAGGAGGCGCGGTCCACCGACGAGAAGCGGCGCCGACGCGAGCGCGCCAACGCCGAGAAGAAGGCGGCGGTACTGCACACGCAGGCGCTCAAGATGGGCGCGAAGGCCACCAAGGCTGTTGCGGCGAAGAACATGGCCCGTCGCGCCGACCAGATGCTCGCGGGCCTCGAAGCCGTGCGGAAGAACGACAAGATGGGCCGCATCCGGTTCCCGGACCCCGCCCCGTGCGGCAAGACCCCGCTCACCGCGGACGGGCTGTCGAAGGCGTTCGGCTCGCTGGAGGTCTTCACCGGGGTTGATCTCGCCGTCGACCGCGGCGCGAAGGTGGTGGTGCTCGGGCTCAACGGCGCGGGCAAGACCACGCTGTTGCGGCTGCTGGCGGGCACCGAGGAGCCCGATGCCGGGAAGGTGAACCCGGGGCACGGCCTGCGGATCGGCTATTACGCCCAGGAGCACGACACTCTCGACCTGGATTCCACCGTCTGGCAGAACGTGCGCCACGCTTCCCCGGACACCCCCGAGCAGCAGTTGCGCACCCTGCTCGGCTCGTTCATGTTCTCCGGCGATCAACTCTCGCAGACGGCCGGCACGCTCTCGGGCGGGGAGAAGACCCGTCTCGCGCTGGCCGGCCTGGTGTCCAGCGCCGCCAACGTGCTGCTGCTCGATGAGCCCACGAACAACCTCGATCCGGCAAGCCGTGAACAGGTACTCGACGCGCTGCGCCGGTTCAGTGGGGCCGTCGTGCTGGTCACGCACGACGCCGGTGCGGTCGAGGCACTGCACCCGGACAAGGTGATAGTCCTGCCGGACGGCACCGAGGACCTGTGGTCGGCGGAGTACCTGGAGCTCGTCCAGCTCGCCTGATCGCGACGATCACCGTCCGAGCAGGGTTCATGGATGCTGATCGGAGGTGCCGATCGAAGCGCGACCGAGGGACATCGGTGTTGCTCGATCGACTCGTAGGGTAACGGGAATGTGGCGTAGGGGTGACGGAACGGTGCAATCTGTGTTCTGATGATCACCCGTCCGCGTGATCCATTCGGTCGAACCGCTCACCGATCACCGAGTGGATCTCCTGGCTACAGCCACGAACGTGGACGATCATTGCGGCACCGAGGAGCCGACCGGCCCCTGATCGCGGTTTCGCCTCAAGCCGGAGGACACCACCATGACCGATCTGAAGAAGGGCGCTCGGATCACCGGGCCCCAGCGCGACAAGCTCGCCACCGACCTGAAGAAGAAGTACGAGAAGGGTGCGAGCATCCGGGCGCTCGCCGAGCAGGCCGGACGTTCCTACGGTTTCATTCACCGGGTGCTCAGCGAGACAGGGGTGACGCTGCGCGGCCGTGGTGGTGCCACCCGGACCAAGAAGAAGTAAGCTCCGGCGGTTTCTACCCGGGGGTAACCTCCGGGCATGACGACGGTGACGGTGGATCCCGGCCTCCTGCAACGCGGCGGGCTCGTGTTGGATCTCGACGGTCCGCGGGCGACGATCACGCTGTCGCGACCGGCGAGCCTCAACGCGCAGACCCCGACCACCTGGGCCGCGCTGCAGGCCATCGGGGAGTCGCTTTCCGCGGCCGTGCGGGTGGTCGTCGTGCGCGGTGCCGGGCGGGCGTTCTCGGCCGGGCTCGACAAGCGGGCGTTCACCGCCGACGAGATCGACGGGCTGCCCGGAATCGGCGCTCTCGCGACGATGCCTTCGGCGCAGGCCGACGCGACGATCGCCGGCTTCCAGGCGGGGTTCTCCTGGCTCCGGCATCCCTCGCGAGTCACTGTCGCGGCCGTGCAGGGACACGCGATCGGCGGCGGATTCCAGCTCGCGCTGGCCTGCGACCTGCGGATCGTCGCCGAGGACGTGCAGTTCTGCATGGCCGAGACGGCACTGGGCATCGTCCCCGATCTCGGCGGCACGCACCCGCTCGTGCACGCGGTGGGGTACGCCCGTGCCGTCGAGATCTGCCTGACCGGGCGCCGGGTGGGTGCTGCGGAGGCGGTGGCCTCCGGGCTCGCGCTGCGCGCTGTGCCCGCGGCGGATCTTGATGCCGAGGTCGACGCCCTCGCCGCCGCACTGGTGGCGGCGCCGGCGAAGGCGGCCGCGGAGACCCTCACGCTGCTCGCCGGCGTGGCCGCCGGCCTCGACCCGACCGCGGCCCTGGCCGCCGAGCGCGCGGCCCAGATCCGTCGGCTGCGTTCCCTGGCCGCGGGTGCGGGGTGACCAGGGAGTAAATCGGTGGCTCCCGTTGTTGAGGCGCCCGCAACGGTGTAATTAAAGGAGGCGCCTGTGGACAGGCCCATGGGAATGATGCGGGGTGTCGCCCGAGGGGTGTACGCCCCGACGTCGGTGAAGAAAGGCACGTTCCCACGGATCTGGGGTTTCGCGCAGCCCTACCGCGGGTGGTTGATCGCGTTCCTGCTGCTGACGGTCGTCTCGGCGTCCGTCGGGGTGGCCACGCCGGTGCTGGCCGGTCGCGTGGTCAACACGATCGTCGGAGGCGGCGAGGTGTCCGCCGCGGCGGGTGTCGTGATAGGTCTCGCCGCGGGCATCGCGGCGCTCGCGGTGCTGGAGGCCGTGGTCGGCCTCGTGTCGCGCTGGTTCTCCTCCCGCATCGGCGAGGGACTGATCGTCGACCTGCGGCGCGCGGTGTTCGAGCACGTACAGAAGATGCCGATCGCCTTCTTCACCCGTACCCGCACCGGCGCGCTGGTGAGCAGGCTCAACAGTGACGTGATGGGTGCCCAGTCGGCCAT
>JBKJPD010000039.1:0-3521 GCA_046595345.1 Pseudonocardia sp. | reverse complement strand
CCGGGTCCGGCTGCGCGCCGCCGCCGAGGAGGGTGCCATCGGGGTATTCGCCACCAACCTGCGCGACCTGCTGCTCGCCGCCCCCGCGGGTAGCCGCGCGACGATGGGGCTGGACCCGGGCCTGCGCACCGGCGTCAAGGTCGCCGTGGTGGACGCCACCGGCAAGGTCGTCGCCATCGACACGATCTATCCGCACGAGCCGCGCAAGGCATGGGACGCCTCGCTGGCCACGTTGACCAAGCTCGCGGCCGCACACGACGTCGAGCTCATCGCGATCGGCAACGGCACGGCGTCGCGGGAGACCGACACGCTCGCCCGTGAGCTGGCTGCGCTCAACCCCGCGCTGAAGCTGATCCCGGTGACGGTGAGCGAGGCCGGGGCGTCGGTGTACTCCGCGTCGGCCTACGCCTCGGCGGAGCTGCCGGACCTCGACGTGACGATCCGCGGTGCGGTCTCGATCGCGCGGCGGCTGCAGGACCCGCTCGCCGAGCTCGTGAAGATCGATCCCAGGTCGATCGGCGTCGGCCAGTACCAGCACGACCTGCCCGAGTCCTCGTTGTCCCGCTCGCTGGACACCGTCGTCGAGGACTGCGTGAACGCCGTCGGCGTCGATGTCAACACCGCGTCGGTCCCGCTGCTGCGCAGGGTCTCGGGCATCACCGAGGGCCTCGCGTCGCAGATCGTCGCGCACCGTGACGCCCACGGCCCCTATCCGACCCGGAAGGCGCTGCTCGACGTGCCGCGGCTGGGTCCCAAGGCGTTCGAGCAGTGTGCAGGCTTCCTGCGCATCCGCGACGGCGACGACCCGCTGGACATGTCGGGCGTGCATCCCGAGGCCTACCCGGTCGTGCACCGGATCATGGGTGCCGCAGGTGCTGACATCGCCACCCTCATCGGCAACGCGCCGAAGCTGAGGTCGTTGCGGGCAGCGCAGTTCGTCGACGACATGTTCGGGCTGCCCACCGTCACCGACATCCTCGCCGAACTGGAGAAGCCCGGCCGGGACCCGCGCCCGGCGTTCCGCACCGCGACGTTCGCCGAGGGTGTCCACAAGATCTCCGACCTGCGGCCAGGGATGCTGCTGGAAGGCCAGGTCACCAATGTGGCCGCGTTCGGCGCGTTCGTCGACGTGGGCGTGCACCAGGACGGGCTCGTGCACGTCTCCGCGATGGCTAAGCAGTTCGTGTCCGACCCGCGGGAAGTGGTCAAGTCCGGAGACGTCGTGCGCGTCAAGGTCCTCGAGATCGACGAGGCCCGCAAGCGGATCTCGCTGACCCTGCGTCTTGACGACGAGGTCGGCGCGGACGGGAAACCCGCAACGGAACGACCCCAGCGGGGCGGCGACAAGCGGGGTGGCGACCAGCGGGGCGGCCGTCCGAAGGGCCCGGCTGTCCCGGGCGGGGGTCCGAAGGGTGGCGAACGCACGGGCGGGCGGCCCGGCGGTGACCGGAAGCCCGGCCAGCAGACCGGCTCGGGTGGCCGCGGCGGTTCCGGGGGCAGCTCAGGCAGCGGGGGTAACACCGGCGGTGCGGGACCCGGCAACAATGCGATGGCCGACGCCCTGCGCCGCGCGGGCCTGGCGGGTGGCGACAAGAAGCGCTGACGCCTGGTGCCGGTGCTCACGCCAACGGACCCCGGACGGGCCCCCGCCGACAGCCGGCACGTCGGTCAGGCCACAGGCACGTACATCGTGCTGAGCAGTCGGGTCGAGAGCCGCTCGATGTGGTCAGCGGTGACGCCGTGGGCCGCCAACCAGCCCACCACCCCGCCGGGGGCGCCGTCCACCTCGTCGAGCACGGCCTCCAGGGCGGCGCCCTGCACACCGAGAAGGGCCCGGTTGCGCGGTTCCGGGACGCCCGCGGCGTGCAGGGCGGCCCACAGTCGCGGCAGGTTGGCCTCGGTCCGCAGGTAGTCGGTGAGCACGTCGTCGCGGCGCACCCCGACCGCGCGCAGCAGCACGGCCACCACGATCCCGGTGCGGTCCTTGCCCGCGGTGCAATGCACCAGCACCGGCCCCGAGGCCGACGCCACGAGCTCCACGATCCGCGCGATCTGGTCCGCGGCGTCCCGGACGAGGTGGCGGTAGGCCCACGCGAGGTCGTTGTCGGCGGTCGACCCGGCCGCCAGCGCCGGGGCCAGGCTTGCGCCCATCGGCACGGAGTACACGGTGGTGCCGGGGTGCGCGAGCGCGTGCGGCCCGGAGTGCTCTGCCGGGGAGCGCAGGTCGATCACGGTGGTGGGCGGCCAGACAGCGACGTCGGTGCCGTCGGCGCGGCGTGAGCGGGGGACCTCGCTGCGGTAGAGCACGCCGCGCCGGACGATCCGGCCGTCGTCGGTGCGCAGGCCTCGGACGTCGCGCAGGTTTGCCGGTCTCGCAGGTAGAGGAGTCACCTCTGCGAGGATCGCCGGGGTAGATGAACACCGCGCGACATCGTGATCAGTCACTCAGCCGGGGGGTCGATGATGCCGTGACCGCCGTCACCTGGGAGTATGTGTAGTCGGTGGTGCGTTATGACCACCGGAGACCGCATCGGCCAGGCAGATTTCGTGCAGAGGGCCCGCGGGCTCGCCTGCGGGGCGCGCATTCGTGTTCCCGCTGACTGCGACGAAAGACTCTGAGTTGAATCCGAACGAGCACGAGTTCGACCTGCCCATGTTCTCCGACCTCCCGCTGCGCGCCGAGCTGCTGGCGATCGTCGACGAGCTGGGCTACACCCAGCCGAGCCCCATCCAGGCCCAGGCCATCGGCCCGCTGGTGGAGGGTCGCGACCTGCTCGGTCAGGCCGCCACCGGAACCGGCAAGACCGCGGCGTTCGCGCTGCCCATGCTGGAGCGTCTCGCCGAGCTGCGG
Organism: Pseudonocardia sp.; assembly: GCA_046595345.1. Classification (GTDB taxonomy): domain Bacteria; phylum Actinomycetota; class Actinomycetes; order Mycobacteriales; family Pseudonocardiaceae; genus Pseudonocardia. Next base: position 670 of record JBKJPD010000039.1, on the reverse strand, counting down.
CCCGACCGCACCCGCGGTGCCGCGCCGTTCGGCCTGATCCTCGCCCCCACCCGTGAGCTGGCGCTGCAGGTCACCGAGGCCGTCACCCGATACGGGTCCCGCCTCGGCGCGCGCGTCCTCACCGTCTACGGCGGCGCGCCGGTCGGTCCACAGCTCAAGGCCCTGCAGCAGGGCGTCGACATCGTGGTGGGCACCCCGGGCCGGGCCATCGACCTGCTCAACCGCGGCGTGCTGCGCCTCAACGAGCTCGAGATGGTCGTCCTCGACGAGGCCGACGAGATGCTCGACATGGGCTTCGTCGAGGACATCGAGACCCTGCTCGACGCCACCCCCGACACCCGCCAGGCGATCCTGTTCAGCGCCACCATCCCGCGGCGTATCGAGACGCTGGCGCAGAAGTACCTGCGCGAGCCGATCACCATCCGGATCCGCCGCGACGTCGCGGTCGAGGGCGAGGCGCCGCAGGTGCGCCAGACCGCTTATCTGGTCGCCCGCAACCACACCACCGCGGCGCTGGGCCGCGTGCTGGAGGCAGAGCGGCCCCCCGCCGCCATCGTCTTCTGCCGCACCCGCCTCGACGTCGACGCCGTCACCGAGACGCTCACCGGCCGCGGCCTGCGCGCCGAGGCGCTCCATGGCGGCATGGACCAGGAGCACCGCACTCGCGTGG
>JBKJPD010000665.1:0-4900 GCA_046595345.1 Pseudonocardia sp. | reverse complement strand
TCATGGACGTCGGTGTTCTACTCGTGTTCCAGAACTGGTTCGAGGACAAGAGCGACGAGGAGGTGTTCACCCGCGACATCGAGCTCGGCGTCCTCGCCGAGAAGTACGGTTTCAACTCGGTGTGGTCGGCGGAGCACCATTTCGACGACTACTCGATGTGCCCGGACAACCTGCAGATCATGACTTACCTCGCCGCCCGCACATCACGGATAAAGTTGGGTACCGGCGCGGTGATCCTGCCGTGGAACGACCCGCTGCGCGTCGTCGAGAAGGCCGTCGTCCTGGACAACCTCTCCGGCGGGCGGGTGCTGCTGGGCATGGGCCGCGGGCTGGCGAAGATGGAGTACGAGGGCTTCGGAGTCCCGATGGGTGAGGCCCGCGACCGGTTCACCGAGGCGGCCGGCGTGGTCATCCGCGGCCTGCGGGACGGCTTCGTCGAGAACGACGGGCCCCACTACCCGCAGGCGCGGGTGCAGGTGCGGCCCGCTCAGAAGGCCGGACGCAATTGGGAGGACCGGATCTTCGCCGTCGCGATGTCGCCCGACTCCATCCCTGTGGTGGCCGACCTCGGTGCGCAGCTGATGACGTTCATGCAGTTCGACATCGCGACGCATGCCGAGGCCGTCAACCGCTGGCGTGGGCTGCACCGGGACAAGCACGGCACCGAGCCCGGCCCACCGCTGCTGCAGGACTTCACCTACTGCCACGAAGATGCGGACGAGGCCAAGCAGGTCGCGAGCGAGTACATCTCGAAGTACTTCCTGTCGGTCATCAAGCACTACGACTTCGCCGGCCAGCACTGGCGGGAGACCAAGGGATACGAGACCTACCAGGTCGGCGCCGACATGATCCGCGAGGCGGGCATGGAGGCCGCGGGCGCGGGCTACGTCGAGGCCAACGTCTACGGCACGCCCGAACAGATCCTGGGCAAGTACGAGGAGCGCCGCGACCTGATCGGCGACTTCATGGCCAACCTGGCGTTCTCCTACGCCGGTATGCCCTACGACAAGGTCGAGGCGAGCATGAAGCTGTTCGGCGAGAAGGTGGTCCCGCAACTGCAGAAGATGACGGCGCGCAGCACCGCGTCAGCCTGAGTATCCGGGGCGGGACGGGCGCGCTGTCCCGCCCCCACCAGGCACACTGGTGCTCGGCATGTCCGTCAACGGCGAAGGTGGTGCCGCGTGAGCGTCCCGGCAGCGCGCCGCAGCGACGATCCCCCGATCCCCGGCCCGGGCGGAGGCCGCCGGGAGCGGGACGTGATCGCGGCCTTCAGCGAGATCACCACCGAGGCGATCACCGCCACCCGGCTGGAGGACCTGCTCCGGCTCATCGGCAAGCAGCTGTGCCGGCTGTTGGACGTGCACCGCTGCTCGGTCTACCTGCGTCGGGGCGACCGGTTCGCCGGCGCGGCCGGACACTGCGAGATCGAGGGCGACATCACCGCCGCCGTGCAGGCCCAGGAGGCGGGCATCGACGGCGACGCCTTCAGCCAGGAGATCATCACCACCCAACGCCCGGTACTGATCAGCGACGTGCTCAGCGACCCGCGCCCGCACCGGCGGACGATGAGGCACTGGCGGGTCCGCGCCATGCTCGGGGTGCCACTCGTCTTCGACGGGAAGGTCATCGGCCTGATCTTCGTCGACAACATCGAGGAGGAGCACACCTACTCCGAGGACGACGTGCGCCTCGCCGAGCTGTTCGGCCGGCTCGCCGCCATCTTCATCCGGCAGGCGATGCTCAACACCCAGCTCAAAGCGAAGGCCGCGGAGGTCGCCCGGCAGAAGGACACCCTGGGCTACCTGGCAACCGTGCACCACAAACTCACCGACGCCGTGCTGGCGGGCGCCGACATCGGCGCGGTCGTGACGATGCTCAGCGAGCTCGCCGCGAAACCCGTCGTGCTCTACGACGAGGCCTTCACCGCCGTCGCGTGGGCGGCCCCGGCCGCGCTGAAGATGACCGGGCCGCCCGCGCTGGACAAGTGGACCCGCGAGATCCCGGCGGTACGCAGCGCGATCGCGGCGCTGTCGGTGAGCCGCCCGTCGGCCGTCGTCCCGCCCACGCCGACCATCGGCTTCGGCCGCAGGCATCTGATGACCAGGCTGACCATCGAGGGCAGGCCGAGCGGCTACCTGTCCGTGGTCGAGGTCGGCCGCCGCCTGCGTGACCTGGACACCAAGCTCGCCGAGAGCGGCGCCACGGTCCTCGCCCTGCAGATCCTCTCCGAGCGCCGGCAGGTCGAGGCCGAGGGCCAGGCCCGGGACGACTTCCTCTCCGATCTGCTGCGCAGCAGCCGTGACGAGGCCCAGCTGATCCGGCGGGGCCCCCAGTTCGGCGTCGATCTCTCCGAACCCCACGTCCTGGTGCGTGTCGCGGTCGAGAGCGCGACCCCACAGTTGAGTGCGTCAGCAGGTCGCGGCTTGTTGGTCCGCCGGTTCGCCGAGGTCCTCGGCTGCACCGAGCCGCCGACCGTCGGGCTCCCGGACGCGGTGATCGTTCTGGTCCGGCTGCGTCCGGAGGACGGGTTCGGCGGGCCGGAGGAGCTGCGCGGGCGGGTCGAGGCGGTCGTGGCGTCGCTGTCCCCGCAGCTCGACGTGCGTACGGCAGTGATCTCCGGGGTATGTCGCACCGCCGCGGACTTCCCCCGGGCGCACCGCGAACTGCGTGAGGTCGATGAGCTCGCTTGTTCTTTCGGCTGGCGCCGCGGTGTGCTGACGGTCGACGAACTCGGACTGTTCCGGGTGGTGATGAGCAGCGGGAAGGTCAAGGAGGCCGTGCGTTTCGCCCACGAACTCATCCGGCCGTTGCGCGCAGAAGACGGTGATGACGGCGCGCTGCTCGCCACCTGGCGAGCGTTCGTCGCGGCCGAGGGCCGGGTGCACAGGGCAGGCCTCGCACTCGGCGTGCACGAGAACACGGTGCGCTACCGGCTGGGCCGGATCCGGGAGACGATCGGCCGTGACCCGGCCGAGCTCGACACGCTGCTGGCCGCCCGGATGGCGTTCCAGGTGCTCGACCTCGCGGGCTGGTGAGTACTGAGCCGGACGGTGCGCACCGCCATCCACACCGGCGCAGCCATCCACAGCGCGGCACAGCGCTCCACAGCGCGGCACCACCCGGAACTGCCTCTTTCATCGAGACACTCACCCAGCGAGGCAGTATTCTGGCCCCATGACCGCACCGGATCTCGTCGCCATGAACACCACCATGAACCACAAGATCCTCGCCGAGCCGGCCCAGCCATACACCGAGGGCGGCTACGCACTGCGCGTGGTCCACACGACCGGACGGCGGAGCGGGAAGCAACGCGCCACCCCGCTGGGCGTCGTCCAGCTCGACGGGTTGCACTACCTCGTCTCGCCGGATCGCAGCCGGGACTGGGTCCGCAACCTCGACGCCGACCCTGCATGCACGGTCGCCACCGCCGACAGCACCGAGGAACGCACCACCGTGGCGGCGCAACCCACCGCGGCTGCACCGGTCGTCTCGATCTACCTGACGGCCCTGCGACAGATGCCGTGGGCACTGCGCGCCTTCCCCGTCTCCCCGGATGCGACCATCGAGGAGATCACCGCCCACCTCGCCTCGATCGCAGTGCTGCGTCTGGACTCCCGATGACGGACTGCGTCGTGTTCCGGCGCGGCGCTCGGGCCGACGACCACCGGCCGGACCCCCGGCGGCTCGACCGATCCCTGCTCCCGCCCTGCCCCCTCGCGCACGTACCGTCGCCGGTGTGATGTTCGAGGAACGCGCACAGGTGCTGGCCGAGGTCGTGCGGGGCGGCGTCGTGGAGTCCGTGCATCACGGTCACCTCGTCGGGCTCGACAACGACGGCGCGGTGGCCCTGCGCCGCGGCGACCCGGACGCCGCGTTCTTCGCCCGCTCGACGCTCAAACCGGTGCAGGCCGTCGCGATGCTGCGCGCAGGCCTCGACCTCGACGGACAACTGCTGGCACTCGCCTGCGCCAGCCACTCGGGAGAGGACGGGCATCTCAACGGCGTACGGCGGATCCTGGCCTCGGCCGGGCTCACCGAGGACGACCTGCAGAACACCCCGGGCATGCCCCTGGGAGCCGACGCCGCACTCGCCCGGCACGACGCCGGGCTCGGGCCGTCATCGCTGGCCCAGAACTGTTCGGGCAAGCACGCCGCGATGCTCGCCACGTGCGCCACCGCGGGCTGGGACGTACTGACCTACCGTGACCCCGAGCACCCGCTGCAGCGCGCCATTCGCGACACCATCCGCGATCTGACCGGCGATGTCGCCGAGTCCGTCGCCGTCGACGGCTGCGGTGCGCCCCTGTTCTCCTGCACCGTCGCGGGGCTCGCCCGGGCGTTCGCGACGATCGCCACGGCGCAGCCCGACACCGCGGAGGGACGGGTCGCGGCGGCGATCCGCGCGTATCCGTGGTGGGTGGGGGGCACCGGGCGCACCGTCACCCGGCTGATCGAGGGCGTGCCCGGGCTGGTCGCGAAGGACGGTGCGGAGGGCGTGTTCGCCGCCGCCCTGCCCGACGGTCGCGCCATCACGCTGAAGGTCCTCGACGGCTCGGCCCGGCCGGTACCCGTGATCGCCACCGCCGCACTACGGGCGCTCGGCGTCGACACCCCGGTGCTCGACGAGGTGGGCCGGGTCGAGGTGCTGGGCCACGGCACGCCGGTCGGGGCGGTCCGGGCGGTTGCCTGCACCCCGTCCAGTACGGTCGGCCCATGAGTGATCGAGCCGGACGTGTCGGCCGGTATGTCCGGATGGTGGCCCAGCCGGGGCAGGGCAGCGCGCTCGCCGACACGCTGCTACAGGTGGCCGAGGGCCTACGCGACGCGCCGGGATGCGAGCTCTACGTCGTCAACGTCTCGGCCGACGAGGACGACACGGTCTGGGTCACCGAGGTGTGGG
>JBKJPD010000628.1:0-3807 GCA_046595345.1 Pseudonocardia sp. | reverse complement strand
GGGGCGGGGGGGTGCGGTGGGGGCCCAGCCGCACCCGGTTGCGGCCGGCCCGTTTCGCCGCATACAGCGCGGAGTCGGCGACCGCCACCAGATCTTGGACCTGCCCCCCGTCCCGGGGGAAGGCCGCGCCACCGATCGAGACGGTCACGTCCCCGATGGTGAGGGGTCCGTCGGCCGTCGGGATCTCGATGCAGAGTTCGGCGATACTGCGCCGGATCCGCTCGGCGATGCGGCGAATCTCCGCGTACTCGTCGCCCGCGGCCTGTGGTTGCGGCAGGAGAACGACGAACTCCTCGCCGCCGAAGCGCCCCGCGAGGTCGTCGTCGCGGACCTCGCTGCGCAGCGTCGTGGCCACCGCCTGGAGCACGATGTCGCCTGCGAGGTGACCGTAGGTGTCGTTGATGCGCTTGAAGTGGTCCAGGTCGAGGATGAGCACGCCGACCGATCCGACGCCGTCCCCTGCTCGCTGCACGTATCGCGTCGCCTGTAGGTGCCATGCCGCGGCGGTCAGTAGCCCGGTCTTGCTGTCGGTGTTGGCGGCCTGCTCGAGCTGTCGCACGAGGACCGCCCGGTGCAGCACGAGTAGCGGTGGTAGGACGAATGCCACGAGCCACGGGCCACCCGCGGTCATCGCGAGCGCGACCAGCGCCCCCAACGAGAGCGTGGCGACCTCCAGCAGGACCTCGTCGCCGTGCCCGAGCACCTGCCGCACGGTCCGGTTGGCGCTGAGGACCACGGCGCCGACGATCAGGCAGGTGTTGACGACCGTGTAGGTGAGCAGCGCCGTGAGGACGGTGAGTACTCCCAGGACGCTGCGGAACAGGTCGTCGTGGCCGTGCCCCACGTAGGCGGCTGCGCCTGCCGCGGCATGCGTGGCGAGCAGGACCGTGGCGGTGCTGAAGACCTGGCGGTATACAGGTGCTCGTGCGGGCCGCCAGATCCTGAAGTGCAGATACAGGTAGAGGACAACCGTTACCGCGCTCGCCACAACCGGCGGCAGCAGCAGGGCTGCGGCGAACGTCCATACCGAGCTGAGGTCGACGTGGGTGGCGTCGCCACCCACCACACGGCGGCGAAGCCGTTCAATACGCAGCGAGATCTCCGAGTGCGCGATTCCACCGATTGCGAAAGCGATACCCACGGTTGGAGCAGTGGTGTATGAGCTGAATGGCGTAGTCACGACGTCGACTGTGACCAGGATTATGGCGAGCAGGTTGACCGCGATGACGGATGTGAGGAGCCGGCTCGGGAGCGCCCACACGGCCCAACGGGCGACACTGCGCGGGACAGCCGGAAACGCCATCACGTTCACCGTCCCCCCCGGGTCGAATCTCGTTCGGTGCCGCCCGAACGGTGTGACCTTAACGTCGACTGTGACGTGCTGTCACCTATGAGTCCGCTCAGTCACCCTGGAAGATGGGGTGAGTGGTACCCCGGGGCCCTGTTGCCTGTGATCCAGGCTGCGTCCTCGGTTGTCTCCGCGGTGGAGGCCGGGCACCGCAGGCAAGCACGGCACGGCCGAACTCGCGATGTCGCAACCTCGACCAAACGTCGAAAGAGAGGTGTGGGATGCGGAACTGGAATTGGACCTGAGTCGGTGGTTGGTGGTTGGTGCTCGTTTTGTGGGTAGGAGGTGTGGGATGCGGAACTGGAACTGGACCTGAGGGATCGTGGTCAGCCGAGCCGCACTGCGGTGCAGTGCCATGTTGCGAGGGGGCCGGTCCGTTCGAAGCGGGCGGCGAGTGCGCGGATGCGGCCGTCGATCTCACACACGGTGGACACCTCGGCCGCGTCGGGCCGCGGCAGGCAGAGCACCATTCGTACGACGCGGGCGGGCGCGCTGGCCCGCCGCTGCTCGGTGGCGACCTGCCAGTAGCGCAGTGGCGCCGCGTCGAAGTAGCCCTTGAGCTGGATGGCGGGCCGACGGCCGTCGAGGACCTCCAGGGCGAGCCGGATCACGCAGCCGAGAGCGGCGTGAACAGCGACCCGGTCGCCGCCGGTCGCGGTAGGGCACGGAGTGGCGCGGGTGGTGCGCGTCGGGCGTGGGGGGCCGTCCGCCGTTCCCGGCGGGGGCTCGTAATGCATGCGGCGCAGGCGCGGCGCGGGCCCCGGCATGTCCGATGCCGGCGTGCTGGATGGTGCGGTGTGGGTGGGTGTCCCGATCAGGGCTGCGGTCACGTTCGGAGAGTGCGGCCTGGTCGGTGTCCGTAGGGCCAGAACAGATCAGTCAGTCGACGAATGGTATGGCAACAGATTATTCGTTGCCATACGGTATGCCAATGAGCGCACTGTGGTTCGAGGCCGAGCCGGGGCGCATGCCTCTTGGCAAGCTCCTGTCCTGGACGGGGCAGGCCCTGAACCGGTACTACCAGCGAACGGTTGCCACGCACGGCCTCACGTCGACGTCGATCGGGGTACTGGGCGTTCTCGCACACGCCCAGACCGGCGTCTCGCACCGCGAACTGGCCGCGCACCTGGGCCTGACGCCCGCGACGCTCACCCCGGTGGTCGACACGCTGGAGGCGGCGGGTGAGCTGACCCGCGAGCGGGACCCCGCCGACCGGCGCGTCGTGCGGCTGTCCATCACCCCGCGCGGCCGGACGCGGCTGGTGGCGGCGTACGGGCAGGTGGCGATGACGTTGCGGGAACGCATGCCCCACCCCCCGCCCGAGCAGCGGGCGATCATCCGCGATTACCTGTTGGCCGTGCTCGCCGCAGTGGGAGACCCGGTGATCGGGGACGAGGAGAGGGCATGAGTGTGAGTGATCCGCCCGCTCCCTGAGGTGACACTGCGCGTTATCTTCTGCGGTCATGGATCTGTTGGCACCGATCGTCGCTGTGACCGTCCATCCCGAACGGGCCCGCGTCACCCGTCGCGGGCGCGTCAGCGTGGCGGCCGGTACCGCCGAGCTGGTCGTGGCGGGGCTGCCGAACTCGTTGCTCGACGAATCGGTACGGGTGGCGGGCCGGTCGGTCACGCCGGTCCGTGTCGTCGGCGTCGACCTGGTGTACCGCGACCTGGCCGATGCCCCGGACGAGCGTGTGGGGGCGGCGGAGGCCGCGGTCCAGGACGCCGAGCGGGCGGTCGCGGCCGTCGACGGGATCGACGCCGGGGACGCGGCCCGCGAGGAGATGCTGGTACGGCTGGCGCGCCGGGGTGGGGACCGGCTGGCGGTCGCGCTGGCCGACGGCACCGCCGGCATCGCCCGGGTCGCGGAGGTGGGGACGGCGGTGGCCGCCCAGTTGGTCGAGGTCGCGGCGCGCCGCCGGGTCAATGCGGAGAGCCGGACCGGGGCTCTGCACACCCTGTACTCCGCCCAGGCCACCCTGGACCGGCTGAAGGGCTCGGGGCGGCAGCGCCGCGAGGCCGTGATCACCGTCGAGGCCGACCACGAGGTCGAGGTCGAGGTCGACCTGACCTATGTCGTCGACGGAGCGCACTGGTCGCCTGCCTACGACGCGCGCTTGGGTGTCGACGAGCAGGTTGCGCTCACCTGGTTCGGGATGGTCGTCCAGACCAGCGGTGAGGACTGGCCGGAGTGCGAGCTCACGCTGTCCACCGCACGCCCGGCTGTGTCGGCGACGGTGCCGGAACTCGACCCGTGGTGGATCGATGTCCTCCGGCCCCCGATGCCGGTGATGGCCGCGGCGATGATGATGCCGCAGGCGGTGCCGACCACCAGATCTGCTGTGGCCCCGGACTCCAGCGCGTTCGGGGAGGCGGTACAGGCGGTCGAGGCCCGGTTCATCCAGGGCACGGTGGCCGCGTCGTGGCGCCTGCCCCGGCCCACCGCCGTGCCCGGTGAC
>JBKJPD010000612.1:0-5760 GCA_046595345.1 Pseudonocardia sp. | reverse complement strand
ATCACCGGGCCGACCATCACCGGGCCGACCATCACTGGGCCGACCATCACTGGGCCGAGAATCCCGTGACGCGCGCAGCTGTCGGGCACCGGCCGGCGCAGCGGCCGGACAGTGTTCACCCACCGCAGGCCGCGGCGTCGTCCGCACGTCTCACCGCAGCCGTCCTGGTCGTCCTGACGGGCGTGGTGCTGCTGCTGGGCTACTCCAACAAGGCCCGCTGCGTCGGGCCCGAGTTCGACGAAGCAGGCCGCAGCGCCCCCGACTTCTCCCTGCGCGCCGATCGCGACGTCTGCTATTCCGACATCCAGTACCTGTGGCTCGGCCACGACACCGACAAGCACGTCTTCCCCTATACGGCGGGCTCGATCACGCCGGACGGGAAACCGGTCGGGGGCACCGTCGAGTACCCGGTGCTCACCGGCGTGCTGATGTGGGCTGCGGCCGTGTCCGCCGACGACGACGGCGGGTTCCTGCTCGGATCCGCACTGCTGATGGCCCCGTTCGGGCTGCTCACCGGCCTGCTGCTGGGCCGGCTGGCGCGCTGGCGGGCGCTGCTGTGGGCGGTCGGCCCGCCGCTGGTGCTCTACGCGTTCCACAACTGGGACCTGCCGGTCGTCGCGTGCGCGGTCGGCGCGGTCTACGCCGTGCACGGATGGCACACCGAGCGCTCGCTCGACCAGCGCGCCGCGGTGGCCGCCGCCCTGCTCGGGCTGGGATTCGCGTTCAAGCTCTACCCCGGGGCGTTCGTGCTCCCGCTCGCGCTCTACGTACTCGTCTCCTCGACACCGGGACGGCTGGACTGGCGCGGCGCGGCGCGCGTCCCGCTGGTCGCGGCCGTCACTGTGGTGCTGATCAACCTGCCGTTCGCGCTGGCCGGGTACCAGGGCTGGCGGGCGTCGTTCACGTTCCAGCAGCTCCGCAAGGTCGACTTCACCACCAACTCCATCTGGTACTGGGGTTTCCGGCCGGAGTCCGATCCGGACAATGTCGCGTTCCAGAACACGATGGACTGGCTCTCGCCCGCGCTGGTGCTCGTCTCGTTCGTCGGGGCGGTGGGCGTCGGCTGGTGGCGGTGGCGCCGTGACGGCGCCTTCCCGTGGGTCGGGGTCAGCGCGGCCATGCTGTGCGGGTTCCTGTTGCTGCACAAGGTGCACTCCCCGCAGTACACGCTCTGGCTGCTGCCGTTCTTCGTCCTGTGCCGGGTGCCGTGGCGCTGGGTCGCCGCCTACCTGGTGGCCGATCTGGTCATCGGGATCGGGATCTTCCGGTGGTTCTACGCGCTCAGGACCGGGGTCGGCCTGCGCCTCGACGAAGGTCTCGCCGCGCAGGCCGTCGCGGTCGGGGTATGGGGTCGCGCTGCGCTGCTGGTGGTGCTGTTCGTGGTATTCCTGCGCCTCCCCGACCGGCTCGGCGCACCATCCACATCGTCCTCGACCGTGCCGAAGTGGTGACGATCGAGCCCGGGCCGGTCCTCGCTCCCGACCGAAGGCGGCCGACCGGTCCGCGGTGGCACACCGCGGTCGTGCTCGCCTGCTATGTGACGCTGGCGCTGTACCTCACCTGGTCGTTGTGGACACCGTTGGGAATGCGGACCACCGCGATCAACGGCCCCGACATGACGCTGTTCTCGTGGCTGTTCAGCTCGACGGTCCACTCGGTGGCCGCCGGTGACTTCCCGCTGTTCAGCGACCGGTTGAATGCCCCCACGGGCATCAACCTAATGTGGAACAACGGCATGGTTCTGCCCGGCCTGCTGTTCGCGCCGATCACCGCGCTGTTCGGGGGGCTGGCCACGGTCACCGTGGTCACTACGCTCGGCCTGGCCGGGTCGGCAGCGAGCGCGTACTGGTGCCTGCGGTCCCCCCGCTTGGGGACACGGCAGGTGCGTGTTACGCCGGCCGCAATTGGCGGCGCGATCTTCGGATTCTCGCCGGCGATGACGGCGCAGGCGCTCGGCCATCCCAACCTGGTCTTCAACGTGTTGGCGCCGGTGCTGCTGCTGCTGGCCGTGCGTCTCATGATCGAGGAGAAGCAGCCGCTGAGTGTCGCCGTGCTGCTCGGGGTGACCGCGGGCGCTCAGGTGTTGATCGGCGAGGAGGTGTTGTTCCTCGCCGGCGTGGTGGTGGTGCTGTTCCTCGTCGTGCTCGTGATGAGCCACCCGCGGGTGGCCTGGCGCATGGCGCCGACGTTCGCCGCGCGGTCGGCGGTGGCGCTCGGCGCGTTCCTGATGGTCGCGGCCGTACCGCTGGGCTTCCAGCTGTGGGGCCCGCTGCAGCAGGAGGGTAGCCCGTTCGACACCGCGTACTACTCGGCCGACCTGGCCAACTATGTCGTACCGACCGAGCTACAGGCGTTCGCCTCCGACGCCGCCGTCGAGACGTCCAGGAGCTTCCCCGGTGGGCTCGAGGAACACACCGCCTACCTGGGTTGGCCACTGATCGTGCTGTGCGCGCTGATTCTCGCGTTGCGCCGGCGCAACGCCCGGGTGCGCACACCGCTGCTGGTGGCGCTGGCCACGGCCGTGCTGGCGTTGGGCCAGGAGCTCACCGTGCTCGGCGAGCAGCGGGGCGTCGTCCTGCCCTGGAAGACCATCACCGAGCTACCAGGGTTCGAGCACGTCATCGCCACCCGGTTCGCCCTGTTCACCGCCGGGCTGATCGGTGCGGCCGTGGCCTTCGCCCTGGACGACGCCGTCGATCGATCGACCGCGGTCCGCTCGGCTGCCGGGGCAGCCGTCGTGATCGCGTTACTCCCGCTCGTCCCCGCCCCACTGCCGGGGACGGACGCACCGCTCGTGCCGGCGTTCTTCACCACCCGCGCGGCCCAAGATCTCACGTGTCCCGGCGGCAGCGCGCTGATCCTGCCGTTCCCGCGGACCGATGCCACCGATGCGATGCTCTGGCAGGCAGCGGCGGGTATGTCGTTCGCGATGCCCGGCGGCTACTTCATCGGTCCGGCAACCGACGGCCACGCCTACGTGCATGGGCAGCCGACCCGCACCGGTGCGCTGTTCCAGGGCGTCCTCGCGGACGGCCGGGTGCGGGAGGTGACGCCACAGTTGCGCCGGGACTTCGTCGCCGACCTGCACCGATGGAAGGCCTGCACGGTGGTCCTCGGCCCGTCCCGCAACCGCGACGCGCTCAGCGCGCAGGCCACCGGGTTGATCGGTGCGGATCCCGAACTCGTGGACGGCGTGCTGCTGTGGCGTGACCTGTCCCGGGTGCCGGGGGGCTAGAAACCGGGTCAACGCCAGGCGAACACCGGCTGTTCGAGGTGCGCCACCCGGGTCGGCCTGCCGTGCAGCACCACCTCCCGGAACTGGTAGAGCACCGCGCCGGTCGGGGCGTGCACGAACCGGTCGAACAACGGCAGCTGGATCACCGGCGCGTCGGACTCCGGGATCGTCACGAACCGCGGCTCCACGTCGATCTGCGCCAGCGGGATGCGGTGCAGGGCGTCGACCTCGTCGGGGTTCGGGGTGAGCGCCGGGACCACCCCGGCCCACAGGACGATCGGGGTGATCACGTAGCCGGACCGGGTGGGGTAGTCGTCGAGGGCCCCCAGCTCCGCCCCGGGGCCGAGTTCCAGCCCGAGCTCCTCGGCCAACTCCCGGCGGGCGGCTTCGCCCGGTGTCTCGCCGGGATCCGTGCGCCCACCCGGCAGCGCCCACTGGCCCGGGTGCCCGCGAAGCGTCGTGGCCCGCCGGGTGAGCAGGAACGCGAGCCCGCCGGGCTCCTCGGCGACCGTGATCGCCACCGCTGCCCGTTTCAGGTCGGGCCGGTCGATCGCCCGGCGCTCGAACCGCTGCAGAGCCTGCGCCACATCCGGTGCATCCACGCCCCGATCCTGCCCCCGGACCCCTGCACCCGCCCGGGCGCCCTGCCCCACGTCCGGGCCGGCCGCCGCCGGCTACGAGGTGCGGCCGCTGTTCTACCCCGATGTAGCGACGACCACCCGGCGCCGTGGAACGCAGCACCGGGCGGTGGATGCCGGGCGGTCCGGGATCAAGCTGGTGCGGCGCCTTGCCGAGCGGTGACCGGGAGCGCCTCGATACCGGTCGGTTGCCGGGCGGCCGGGCCGGCCCTGTCGGGGTGACCCGCCGCATGCCTGCCGGCCGGCCGCGCGGGCCAGTCGGGGTCATCGACCGAACCGTCCGGGCTCACCGCCCGGACAGGGTCCTCACCAGGGCGCAGCACCGAGCGGACGACGAGCACGCACAGCAGCACCACCACGGCATCGCGCAGCAGTACGGAGGCCAGGAACCAGTCCGGCGGCAGGCCCTTCTTCTCCGGCGTCAGGTAGTAGTACATCCGTGGCACCCAGACGAGTGCGTCGACAAGCATCCAGGCCAACAACAGACGCCACCGGGGCAACGCCAGCACCGCCAGCGGCACGAGCCACAGCGAGTACTGGGGGCTCCACACCTTGTTCACCAGCAGGAACGCGGCGACGACGAGGAACGCGAGCGACGCGACCCGGGGCGTCTGCGGCGCCCATCTGGCGAGGGCGGCGACCCCTGCGCAGCACGCCACGAACATCAGCGCGCTGACCATGTTGAGCACGGCGGGTGGCTCGCCTACGGCCAGTGGCCCGTCGAACCCGGCCCACCCGGTGAAGTAGCTGACGACGAAATAGAGCGAGTCGGGATCTGCGGGGCGGGTCTGGTTGAGCCGGAAGAACTCCGACCAGCCTGCCGGGAACGCCAGCGCGATCGGCAGGTTGATCAGCAGCCAGCTCGCCGCTGCTCCCAGGACGGTGCGCGCCACCGTCGCTATGTCACGGCGGCGCCAGCCGACGAGGACGATCGGGAGCAGCAACAACAACGGGTAGAACTTGAATGCGGCACCGATGCCGAGCAGCACTCCGGCCAGCACCGGCCGGCGTCGGGCCAGTGCGAGTGTCCCGACCGTGGCGAACGCGACGGCGAGCGTGTCGAAGTTCGTGAACGCGTGGACGATCACGAGGGGGGACAGCGCGACGAGCGCCGAATCCCACGGGCGGGACCCGCGCGATGCCCGTACGGCCCACACGACCGTGAGCCAGGCCAGCGCCAGCCCGACCGCCGAGATGCTGAAATATACGACGACGGGCAATACCGCCGGAACGAACGGCAGCTGCTGCACCAACCACAGCCAGCCGTCGGCGAGCCGGGCGTTGGCGTACTGGAAATAGCCGGTGAGCACCGGGTACTCCATGTAACGGACCGACTCTTCAGCCGTGCCCGCGCCCTCGATCCACGGGTCCCGGTAGGGCACAGCCCCGACGTCGACCCCCTCGATTCGGTAGAGCGGGACGGTGTCGGAGTAGCACATCGCCACGTACTGCCGGTTGTCGCGCCAGTCGAGCACCGGATTGCCGGCGCTGTCGGTGTACTGCTGCAGGCACGGGGACTTACCCAACCAGCCCAGCGCGAGTACTGCCACGGCGATGAGCAGCACCACCCGCAGCGGCGTCCAGAACCGGCTCCGGCCGACCAGCGCGTGGCGACCTAGCGGGCCGCCGACCACCCGGCTCGCGGCCGCGGCGAGTGGCTCGGTCCACGTCGGGACGACGCGTACGGGCGGATCCGGGCACAGCGAGACGGCGGGACGTGGCGGTGGCGTGGGTAGCCCGGCCCCCCGTCCGGCCCCGGTCACCCTGCCGGGTTCCCGGGCTGGGGCGCCCCGCTGGCGGGCGCCCCGCTGGCGGGCGCCCCGCCGGCGGGGACGGGGCGGGTGGTGGGGCGGGGGGTGGGGGCGGGCCGGGTCGGGAAGCCCGCGC
>JBKJPD010000516.1:0-13641 GCA_046595345.1 Pseudonocardia sp. | reverse complement strand
TGTGTCCGCACAGGAGCGTCGCCACAGATAGGCGACCAACCACTGGCCCCAAGATCAAGGCCGCGGACCCCACATCTGGGATCCGCGGCCTTTTTGTTTGTCCAGAACCGTGTTTGTCCTGCCTGACCACATCTCTCAGGAGGACAAACACGGTTCTGGACACACAAAAAGGCCGCGGATCCCAGATGTGGGGTCCGCGGCCTTGATCTTGGGGCCAGTGGTTGGTCGCCTATCTGTGGCGACGCTCCTGTGCGGACACACCTGTGCAGTTATCACTCGTGTTCGGAACCAGTCCGGCGGTGCCGAAGGCACGGCGGCTCGGGAACTGCTTCCACGCATTCACGTAGCCGAGCCAACCGGCCGCGGGCACGACGGACTCCGTCCTCGGACGGGGGCCGTGGATCTCGGCAATGTTGGTCATCATGATCATTTCGGCCCCCTTCGAGGGTCGTGAGTCGTGGCTGAGAACGGGCTGGTGAGGTCCGTCGAGAACTACCCTAGGGACACCCCTGCGGAGCGCACAACCTAATTACGGGAAGTTTCCCGGACCGATCATCCGAGGTTGTCCGGGTCGGTGACGAGCGCCAGCACGGCGGGCCCGTACCGGTCGAGCTTGCGGGCGCCGATACCGGGGATGACCACCAGCGAAGCGTTGTCGACGGGGCGGTGCTCGGCGATGGCGGCGAGCGTGGAATCGGTGAACACGACGTAGGCCGGCACCTGCTGCTCCTTGGCCTCCGCGCTGCGCCAGACCTTGAGCCGGTCGAGCAGCTCGACATCCACATCGGAGGGACAGTCGCCGCAGCGACGCAGCTTCATCGCGGCCGTCCCGATCAGCGGTGAACCGCAGATCCGGCAGCGCGGCTTCGAACCGCCGTGCCCCCCGCCGCTCGCGATCCGCGACGCCGGATGCTGGTCGGGGATCAGGCCGTGCAGGAACCGGCTACGCCGCCTGCGCCGGGCCCCTCCGGGCTGGCGCGACAGCGCCCAGGACAGCATCAGGCGGTGCCGGGCGCGGGTGACACCGACGTAGAGCAGCCTGCGTTCCTCCTCGATCGCCTCGTCGTCACCGTCGGCGTGCTGGATCGGGAGGGTGCCGTCGGCGAGGCCGACGAGGAACACCATGTCCCATTCCAGGCCCTTGGCCGCGTGCAGCGACGCCAGCGTGACACCTTGCACAGTGGGCGGGTGGGCGGCATCGGCGCGGGTCTCGAGCTCGATGCAGAAACGTCGCAGGTCGGCGTCGGGTTCGTCGGCCACGAGCTCCTCGGCCAGTTCGACGATCGCGAGCAGCGACTCCCACTGGGCGCGCTGCGCGGCACCGCCCGGGGGCTCGTCGGTGAGCCCGACGGGGCCGAGGATCGCGCGCACGGACTCGATCAGGGGGGTACCGACGGCTCCCGACATGCGCAGCACCGACATCGCCTTACGCACCTCCGGGCGGGAGAAGAACCGCTCGCCACCACGCACCTGGAAGGGCACCCCGACCTCGGTGAGCGCCTCCTCGTAGGCCTGCGACTGGGCGTTGATCCGGAACAGCACCGCGATCTCAGCGGCCGGGCTGCCCTCAGCGATCAGCCGGCTGATCTGCGCGGCGACGGCAGCAGCCTCGGCGGGCTCGTCGTCGTGCTCGGTGAAATCCGGCTCCGGGCCGGGCGGGAGCTGCCCGATGAGCTGGAGCCTGCTCCCGGCGACCCGGCCACGCGCGGCCCCGATGAGCGTGTTGGCGCACGCGACGACCTGCGGGGTGGAGCGGTAGTCGCGCTGCAGTCGCACGACGACGGCCTCGGGGAAGCGGCGGGGGAAGTCGAGCAGGTGGCGCGGGGTGGCACCGGCGAAGGTGTAGATCGTCTGGTTGGCATCGCCGACGACGGTGAGGTCGTCACGGTCGCCCAACCAGGCGTCGAGGACTCGCTGCTGCAACGGCGTGACGTCCTGGTACTCGTCGACGACGAAGCAGCGGTAGCGGTCCTGGAATTCCTGGGCGACGTCGCCGTGCTCCTCCAACGCGGCGGCGGTGTGCAGCAGCAGGTCGTCGAAGTCGAGCATCTGCGCCTGGTTCTTGAGCGCCTCGTAGCCCGCGTAGACCGCGGCGACCTGTTCCGCCGGGCCGGGCGTGTCACGGCGCAGCTTGGCCGCCATCCCCGGATAGTCCTCCGGGGTGATGAGGCTGGCCTTCGACCACTCGATCTCCCCGGCCAGGTCACGCAACGACGCCGAATCGGTGCCCGCCTTGACACGCGCCGCAGCCTGCCCGACGAACCGGAGTTTGCCCTCCAGCAGCTGCCACTGGTCGCCCCCCACCACCCGCGGCCAGAAGTAGCGCAGCTGGCGCAACGACGCGGCGTGGAACGTACGGGCCTGGACGCCGGCGACCCCGAGGGCGCGTAGCCGGGTGCGCATCTCCCCCGCCGCACGCGCGGTGAACGTGACCGCGAGGACCTGCCCCGGCGCGACGTGTCCGGTGCGCACCAGGTGCGCGATGCGGCGGGTGATCGTGCGGGTCTTGCCGGTGCCGGCACCCGCGAGCACGCACACCGGGCCGCGGGGCGCGGTGACCGCCGCCCGCTGCTCGTCGTCGAGACCGATATCGGCGTCTGCGATATCGACGTCTGCGATATCGGCGTCGGGGGCATCGGGGGAAGGTGCACTCACCGGCCCATCCTGACACCCCGCCCGGCAGCGGCGTCCCGCCGTCCACAGGGAAGAGAGTCGGGCCCGAAACGGTTGCATGCGACATGGCTCATGTGACGATGTACTCGACGGCATGGTGCGGCTTCTGTCGCCGTCTCAAGATGCAGATGGACAAGGCTGGAATCGAGTACCAGGAGATCGACATCGAGCGCGACCCCGCGGCGGCGACGTTCGTGGAGGGCGTGAACGGCGGCAATCAGACGGTCCCCGTGATCCTCTTCGGAGACCGGACGACCAAGACGAACCCGAGCCTGGCCGAGGTGCAGGCCAAACTGGCCGTCTGAAGGGTTGTGTTGCATCGTCGACCGGATCCGCGGCGACGGTGCAACACAACAGCTGATGGGCACACGGCCCTCGCGGAGTACTTCTCAGATCCGGCTGACCCTCAGCCGAGGACAGCCCAGGATTCCAGCATGGATCTCGCGATGCTGACCTTGCCGGGGAGCAGGACCTCGGCGTCCCCGCTCCAGTCGCCTTCGCCGAGGGCTCGGCGGAGGTCGGTTCGGGTGACCCACCTCGCCTCCGCGATCTCGCCGTCCGCGAGGACCAGCGGGACCTCCGGGTCGCCGACGGCGTGGAAGCCGACCATCAGACTCCGCGGGAACGGCCAGGCCTGGCTGCCGAGGTAGCGGATGTCGCGGACGTGCGCCCCTACCTCCTCGAAGATCTCCCGCAGCACGCACGCCTCCAACGACTCCCCGCCCTCGACGAACCCGGCGAGCACCGAGTAGCGCCCCTGCGGCCAGCTCGGCTGGCGGGCGAGCAGCACCCGGTCGGCGCCGTCGTGCACCAGGCAGATGACGGCCGGGTCGGTGCGCGGGTACTCCTCGTGACCGTGCGCCTCGCAGCGCCGGTGCCAGCCGGCGTTCGCGGGCCGCGTCGGGGAGCCGTCGCGGGCGCAGAACCCCGCCATGTCGTGCCAGGTCAGCGCCGCGACGGCCGTGGTGAACAGGCCTGCACCCAGTGCGTCGAGCACGGCGCCGGTCATCCGCAGGTCCGCCCACTCACCCGGGTCGTCCCCGGCTACCAGGTCGGCCCTGCCGCGCACCGCCCAATACGCCACGCCGTCGGCCTCCCCGAGCAGGACCGCGCCGGGAGGCGGCGCGTCGCCGGTGGTCGGGCAGGTCTTCAGCCGCGCACCGGCCCCGGCCGCGATGTCCCAGCTGTTGGCGTCACCGACCAGGAACCCCGGGTCGGGAGTCGCGTCCCACTCGACGGGCGTGCGGCCCTCGCCGTCGACGACGACGAGCTGTGCTGTCGGCCAGCCCGCGATCTGGCGGGCCGTGTCGGTGCGCAGCGGCTCGTCGCGGTCCACCGCCGAGCGGGACAGCACGGGTGGGCCGATCAGCCTGAAGTCGAATCCGATCGTCACGGTCCGGTGATCCCCCCCAGCGCCCGGACCCCGGCCCCGATGACGTCTGCGTCCCCGACGACGACGCCGGTGAACGCGGTGGGTGCGAAGAACGTCAGGGAAGTGGCCGCGACCTCCTCCACCGTCACCGCCTCCAGCCGCGCCGGGTGCCCGCGCAGCCAGTCGACGTCGAGCCCGTCCGAGGCCAGCGCGGCGAGTGTGGATGCCAGGCCGCCCTGGTTGTCGAGTGAGATCAGCAGCGAACCCACGGCGTAGCTGCGTGCCGCCTCCAGCTCCGCGGCGGTCGGCGGCACGGCTGTGAGTCGGCCCAGCTCGTACCGGGTCTCCAGCAGCGCCGCCGCGGTGACGTCGCTGGCCACGTCGGTGTCGACGCCCAGCACTGCGCCACCGGGAATGAACTCGGTGCCGGAGTGCGCGCCGTAGGTGTAGCCCTTGTCCTCACGGATGTTCTCCATCCAGCGCGAGGAGAAGTAGCCGCCGAACACGAGGTTGGCGAGCTGTAGCGCGGCGTAGCCGGAGTCGTGGCGGCGCAGCGCGGGCGCGGTGAGCCGTAGCTGCGACTGCACCGAGCCGGGCCTGTGCACGAGCAGCAGGTCACCGGGGGTGAGCGGCGGGGGCGGGCTGAGCTCGCGGGCCGTCGCGTCCGACGTCCACCCGCCGAGGGCCTTCTCGACCTCGGCGATGGCGGCGGCGGGGTCGATGTCGCCGACGAGGATGAGAATCGACCCGCGGGGCACCAGCGACCCGGCCTGCAGGGCCCGCACCTGAGCAGCGGTGACGGCGGTGACCTCGTCGCCGGTGGGCATCTCACGGGTGATCGGGTGGTCGCCGAACCGCCTGCGCTGCAACGCTTCCCGCGCGATCGTGCGCGGCTGCGCCCGGGCCACG
Organism: Pseudonocardia sp.; assembly: GCA_046595345.1. Taxonomy (GTDB): domain Bacteria; phylum Actinomycetota; class Actinomycetes; order Mycobacteriales; family Pseudonocardiaceae; genus Pseudonocardia. The sequence continues at coordinate 8,687 of JBKJPD010000516.1, read as the reverse complement.
GAGATCCGTTCGACGAGCCGCTCCCGCTCACGCGCGACCTCGGCGTCGGGGTGGGTGGCGGCGGTGAGGACGTCGGCGAGGATCTCCAGGACGACCGGAAGCCCGTCGGCGAGCCCGGAGCCGCCGATCTGCAGCCGCTCCGGATCGACGCTGACGCCGAGGTCGGCGCCGACCGCGGCGAGCTCGTCGTCGATCGTCACGCGGTCGCGGGTGGCGGTGCCGGTGAGCAGCGTCGCCGAGAGCAGCTCCCCGATAGCGGGATGCATGGGGTCATCGCCTGCGAAGGGCACCCGCAGCCGCAGCTCGACCATCGGGACGCCGGGGCGGCGCGCGGCGAGCACCCGCAGGCCGTTGGCCAGGGTGCGGTCCTCGACGTCGGGCAGCGGGACGGCGCGGGTGGGGCCCAGCGGCGGCAGCTCCCGCGGTCCTGTCCCGGTGCGCCCGATCTCTTCAGCAGTGCGCGTCATTCCTGGCCTTCCTTGGCAGTCGGCTCGACGAGCAGCACACCGCGCCCGGCGGAGCGCAGCGCGGCGGCCGCGGCCTGCACCTGCGCCGGCGTGACGGCGGCGAGCCGGTCGGGCAGCTCGACAGCGATCTCCGCGCGGCCGTAGAGCAGTTCGCGGGCACCGAGGCCCAGCATCCGGTACATGACGCGGTCGTTCTCCTGGTGCAACCCCGCCGACCAGCGCGCGACCTGGCGAGAAAGCTCGTCGGCGCTCGGGCCGGCGGCCGCGAGCTTGTCGAGCTCCTCGTCGACGGCGGCGATCACCCGGTCCGGGTCGACCGTCCCCGGATGCACCGCGGTGATCGTGAACGTGTCGGGGTCGCGCGCGTCGAGCGGGCCCATCAGCCCGGCGCTCGCCGAGATGTCGGTGACGATCCCGTCGGTGTGCACGAGGCGGCGCTGCAGCCGGGCGGCCTCGCCGTCGCCCAGTACCGACCCGAGCAGCGCGTGGCCGAGGTAGCCGTCCAGATCCGTTGCGGGATCGGGCATCCGGTAGCCGAGCGCGAGCGCGGGCATCGGGGCGTGGGCGTCGGGAACGGACTGGCGCCGCTCGCCGGTGGGAATCGGCTCGCCGAACGACGGCCGGGCGGGCGTGGGTCGCACCGGGATGTCGCCGAAGTGCTTCTCGACCAGCCGCAGCGTCTCGTCGACGTCGAGATAACCGGCGACGGTGAGCTGCGCGTTGCCGGGCGCGTAGTAGGTGTCGAAGAATGCGGCGGCATCTTCCAGCGAGGCCTGCTCCAGCTCGGAGAAGTCGCCGTAGCCGTTGTGCGCGTTGGGGAAGGTGTCGTAGAGCACCGGCGGCAGGAGGATCCAGGGGAACCCGCCGTAGGGCCGGTTCAGGACGTTGAGCCGGATCTCCTCCTTGACGACGTCCACCTGGTTGCGCAGGTTCTCCACCGTCAGCTTCGGAGCACGCAGCCGGTCGGCCTCCAGGAACAGCGCGCGTTCCAGCGCCGCGGCCGGGAGGATCTCGAAGTAGTCGGTGTAGTCCTGATGGGTGGAGCCGTTGAAGATCCCACCCGAGCCCTGGACGTGCCGGAAGTGCGCCAACTTCTCCAGGCTCTCGCTGCCCTGGAACATCAGGTGCTCGAACAGGTGCGCGAAACCGGTGCGTCCCTCGGGTTCGGAGCGGAATCCGACGTCGACATGCACGGCGACCCCGACGACGGGGGTGGCGGGATCGGGGGAGATCAGGACGCGCAGCCCGTTGGACAGCGTGGCCCTGTGAAGTTCTGGCACGGTACCGAACCTAGTCGTTGACGGCCGGGACCCGCTCGGCCGTGGCGGCGGGGAGGATCACGAACTGGCGCAGCGACAGGTCGAGGTAGGTCACCGGGCCGCGCGGGCCGGGGGTGTGGTCGACGTTGATGCCGGTCTCGGGCAGGCCGAGGAGCTTGTAGCCGTCGAGCAGGCGGGTGGTGACGTTCCAGAACACACCGGTGCCGGTGTAGGCGTCGATGAACGCTGTGGCCGCGGCCTCCTCGGTGGCGCACACCGTGGCGGCGAGCCCGGACGTCTCCCGGGCGGCGGTGAGCGCGGCGTCGACCGGCCCGTCGACCCTGGAGACCGTGACGTGGGCCTCGGCGCCGGAGTCGAGCGCCCACTCGTGGCCGAGGGGATGGTCGTGCGGCGGGAGGCTCGCGGTGATGCCGCGCGCGATCAGCGCCTTCTCCGCGACGGGCCAGAGCCGGTCGTAGGCGGGGCGGTCGATCAGCAGCAGATTGAGCCGGTTACACACGCCGAGGCGGTCGGTGCCATCGGTGACGAGGCGCTCGACGTCCTCGTCGGCGGCGCTGGCGTCCAGGTAGAGGACGCCGCCACCGTCGGCATGGGCGAGCACCCGGGTGCCTGCCGCGGCGCCCAGCGCGGAGAGCTTGCGGGTGACCTCCCCGCTGCCCCGGACGACGACGAGCGGGACGAGATCAGGCAGCCCGACGAGCGCTTCGGCGCCGGCGTGGCCAGGAGTCGGGACGAGCTGGACGGCCTCGACCGGGACGCCGTGCCGCTCCAGCGCGGGCGCGATGACCAGCTCGACCAGCGCCCTCGCGGAACCCAGTGCTGCGGACCCGGTGCGCAGGACCGTGGCGCTGCGCGCCTTGAGCACCTGCGACGCGATGTCGACCGTCACGTTGGGCCGGGCCTCGAACACCGCACCGATGACGCCGACGGGCACCCGCCGCTCGAACACCCGCTCCCCCGTCGGGAGCGTCCGGACCTCGCGCTGCCTGGGCGGCTCCGGGGTGTCCGCGAGAACCTCGAGTTGGGTGGCCATCTCGGCGAGGCGCTCCGGCGTCAGGCGCAGCCGATCGAGCAGCCCGGCCGCCATCCCGTTGCGCTGCGCGGACTCGACGTCCGCCGAGTTCGCGGCGAGCAGGTCGTCGGCGCGCTCACGGATGAGCGCGGCGGCGGTACGCAGGGCCGCGTCGATCGCGGCGGACCCCGCGGCCCGGACGCCCGGAGCGGCGGCGGCGGCCCGGAGTGCGGCCTCCCGGACGGCGGTGGCTTCGAGGGTCGTGGTGCTCACGGCCCACAGATTGCCACGTCCGCCCGGCGCGCCCGGCGCGGGATCGCCCCACCGGCGCCGCCTACTTCACGGGGTTGGACGGTGGCGGTACCACCGGGCCGATGTCGCCGTCCGGTGCGGAGTCGAGGTCGACGATCACCGGGGCGTGGTCGCTCGGGCCCTTCCCCTTACGTGCCTTCCGGTCGATCCACGCGGCGGCGACCCGCCCGGCCGGGTCGGCGCCCGCGAGCACGAGGTCGATCCGCATGCCCTTGTCCTGGTGGAAGCGCCCGGCGCGGTAGTCCCAGTAGCTGAACACCCTCTCGACGGGCCAGCGGTCGCGCACCACGTCGTGCAGGCCCAGGTCGAGCAACGCGGCGAGGGCCTTCCGCTCGGCGGGCGTCACGTGCGTGGAGTCGACGAACATCGAGGTGTCCCACACATCGCTGTCGGTGGGGGCGATGTTGACGTCCCCGGCGACGATCGTCGTGATCACCTCTGCGATGGATGCCCGCAGGGCGGCGAGCCACTCCAGCTTGTAGGCGAAGTGCGGGTCGTCGGGGGTTCGGCCGTTGGGCACATACACCGATGTCACGCGCAGTCCGCCGCACGTCGCGGTGACCGCTCGCGCCTCGGCCGGAGACCCGGGTTCCGGGAAGTGCGGCTCGCCGGGCAGCCCGCGCACGACGTCGTCGAGCCCGACGCGCGACAACAGCGCCACCCCGTTCCAGCGTCCCTCGCCGTGGTGGGCGACGGCGTAACCGCGCTCGGCGAGCGGGGTGTCGAACTGCTCGGCGAACGCCTCGTCGGACAGCTTGGTCTCCTGCAGGCACACGACATCGGGCGCCCGCTCGTCGAGCCAGGGCAGCAGCCGCGGCAGCCGGGCGAGAGCGGAGTTCACGTTCCAGGTAGCCAGGCGCACGGCGGGCACGCTACCGGTGGCCCGGACAAGGGGCTCAGTCGTCGTCGGGAAGGCGGGCCTTGCGGACGTAGAGCAGGCGGTCGCCGCGCTCCAGGGCGTCGACGGCGGCGGCGTCCACCCGGTGCAGCTTCTCGTTGCGCACCACGCCGAGCACGATGTCGGCCAGGTGCCGCGGCGAGCCACCGATCTCGGACTCCTCCACCGGCCGCTCGCTTATCGCGAAGCCGGCGTCCGGGGTGAGCAGGTCCTCCACGACCTCCACCACGCTCGGCGTCGTCGTAGCCATGCCGAGCAACCGGCCCGCCGTCTCCGCCGAGACGATCACCGAGTTGGCGCCGGACTGCCGCAGCAGGTGCACGTTCTCCGACTCCCGGACCGAGGCCACGATCGTGATGTTCGGGGCGAGTTCGCGCGCGGTGAGCGTCACGAGCACCGCGGTGTCGTCGCGGTTGGTGGCCACGATGATCGCCTTCGCCAGCGGCACACCGGCGATGCGCAGGACGCTGGAGCGGGTGGCGTTGCCGGTGACGGTGACCAGCCCGAGCGCGGACGCCGCGTCGAGTTGGGCGCGGTCGGAGTCGACGACGACGATGTCGCCGGGCTTCCGCCCGTCGCCCAGCAGCGTCTCGACCGCGGCCCTGCCCTTGGTGCCGTAGCCGACGACGACGGTGTGCTCGCGCACGCGGGACCTCCAGCGCTGGATCCGGAACGACTGCCGCGAACGCTCGGTGAGCAGCTCCACGGTGGTGCCCACGAAGGTGATGAGGAAGATCAACCGAAGTGGTGTGACCACGATCGTGGTCCACAGCCGGGCGGTGTCGGTGACCGGCACGATATCGCCGTAGCCGGTGGTCGAGACGGACACCGTGGCGTAATAGAACGCGTCGAGCAGGCTGATGCCATCGTCGTTGTTGTTGTCGAGGTAGCCGTCGCGCCCGAAGTAGACGATCAGCGCGGTGGCCACCAGCGCGCCCACCGCGACCGCGAGACGGCGGAGCAGCGACTGTAGGGGAGTGATCCCGGAGTCCGGCATCAGGATCGGGCCGACCAGCGACGGATCGGCGACGGAGCGCCGCCCACCTCTGGTCATGATCCGAGAATCCGCACAGGGGCGAGGGTAACCGCACGTCCCGGTCGGCCGTGCGAGGATCCCCGGGTGGGGTCACCCCGTCAACGCGCCGCCGCAGCGCTCGTGGTGCTGCTCACCGCCACCGGCGCCCTTCACTTCATCATTCCCGCGTACTTCGACGCGATCGTGCCCACCGAACTGCCGGGCGCACCGCGGTTCTGGACGCTCGCGTCGGGCGTCGCGGAGCTGGGAGTGGCCGCGGCGATCGCGGTGCCCCGCAGTCGGCGCCTCGGCGGGCTCGCCGCCGTCGCGTTGTTCGTCGCGGTGTTCCCGGCGAACGTCAAGATGGCGATCGACTGGTCCGACCGCTCGGTCACCGAGCAGGTCATCGCCTACGGCAGGCTGGCGCTGCAGATCCCACTGATCCTGTGGGCACTCAAGATCCGCCGCGATGCCCCGCCGTAGTGCCCTGTCGGGTCACCCCCCGCCCGTACCCGCGGGAACGGGCCGCCGCGCGGGCGCAGCGGATCAGCGGATCTGCGGATCAGGCCGTCTCGACGATCCCGGCCTCGGCAGCGCCCGCGGTGAGCACGTCGAGCCCGAACGCCGCCACCGGGTCGAGCGCGCCGGCGCCCTGCACGCCGTGTTCGGCGGCCCGGCCCGCACCCCAGGCCAGCAGGCCTGCGGTGATCGCGTACGGCTCGGGGGACACCAGCCGGGTGCGGGCGAGCAAGGTCCCGCCGACGTCGAAGACCTCGGCGACGAAGTGCGACGTCGCCCCGGCCAGCGCGGTCGCGGCCGGGGCGCTGGACGCCCGGCGCGTCGCCAACCCGGCCACGGCGCCCAGCGCGGCGCCTGCGCCGGGGATCCGGCCGAGCAACGGCGTCACGCGTGACCCGATGTGCACTGCCCGTGACGCAGCCCCGAACCAGCCGAGGTAGACGTCGACCGTGCGCAGTCCCGGCGCGAGGCGGGGCAGCGCGAAGTGCTCGCTGGCCCCGATCGTGACACCAGGGCGTAGCCGGCCGTCGACGTCGAAGGTACGTAGCCGTGCTCCCGCGGCCTCGGCCCGCAGCGCCCCGTCACGCCAGCCGTAGACCTGCTCGGTGGCCACCCCGATCAGCGACTGCAGCGTGCCACGGGAGTATCGCTGTCCCTTGCCACCACCGGTGATGAAGTAACCGACGTCCACCCGGTTCGCCGCGCTCCCAGCGGCCCGCAGTGCGAGCGCCCCCGCCAGTACGCCCGGCACGTAGTCGTTGCCGAACGCGGTCAACAGCGCCGCCCCTGAGCGCTGCGCGGCCGGGCAGTACCGCTCGAACACCCTGCGGACGAACGGCGGCTCACCGGTGGAGTCGAGGTAGATCGCACCGGCCTCGATCGCGGCGGAGACGGCGGGCGCGCCCAGGGTGACGAACGGGCCCACGGTGGTCACCAGCACGTCCCCGGGCCCGACGAGCGCGGCCACCGATGCCGCGTCGGTGACGTCGGCGCGGGCCGTGTCCAGGCCGCCGAGACGCTCGGCGAGGGCGGTCAGCCGCGCGGGGTCGCGCCCGGCGAGCACCGGCCGCAACCCCCGCGCCACCATCGCCTCGGCGGTGCGGCCGCCGGTGTAGCCGGTGGCCCCGAACAACACGATCCTCGTGATCATGACCCGACCCTAGCGATCGGCGATTCCCGGTAGCCAGACCGTGCCACCGGTCGGGACATTCGCCGGGAAGCACCTCGGGATCGCCGTCACGGCCCGCAACTGGAACACCATGACCAGGTTCGCCGAGCTCCGCTAACTCAACGGGACGGTCCCGAGCAGCGCGCGCAGGCCGTCGGCGTCGAGCAGGTCGGTGGGGCTCAGTGTGACGTTGTGGCGTACGAAGTGGAACGCCGCGCGCACCCGCTCCGGCGGGCAGCCGGCCAGCGCCGCCCAGGCCAGCCGGTAGGCCGCGAGCTGGACCGACAACGCCGGCAGCCGCGCAGCATCGGGCATCGAGCCGGTCTTCCAGTCGACGACTGTGTAGCCGCCGTCGGGATCGGCGAACACCGCGTCCATCCGGCCCCGGACACCGACGCCGTCGACGACCGTCTCGAACGGCACCTCCACCTCCAGAGGCCGCCGGTCCGCCCACACCGAGCCGAGGAACGCGTCCTGCAGCTCGGTGAGCGCCTCGTCGGGCGCGGCGCCCTCGTCGGCGGCGCCGGGCAGCTCGTCGAGGTCGAGCAGTTGCGCGGCGCCGAAACGCTGCTCCAGCCAGGCGTGGAACGCGGTGCCGCGCCGGGCGTGCGGGTTGGGCGGAAGCGGCAGCGGGCGGCGAAGGCGCGCGGCGAGCGTCGCCGGGTCGGCGGCGAGGTCCACCAGCTGACTCACCGTGAGCTGGGACGGCAACACGACGGTCGGCCGGGCACGGGCGGCGGCCCGCTCGGCGAGCAGCACATCGACGTCCCCGGCCCAGCCTTCAGGATCCGTGTCACCAGCCGCGTCACCGGGCGTATGCAGCGCGGCCCGGACCAGGCCGGCGCCCGCGTGCACGTCGGCGGACCGTGTTCCGAACGGGTCGGCCGGCCACAGACCGGTGGGCGGCTCGACGGCCGCGGGGTTGACCGCGTCGGGCTCCGGCTCGTCGGCCCACTGCTCCGCGCCGTGCGCCCGCGCCACCTCGACCAGGAACTCCGAAAGCTCCCGTGGCCGGTCCCCGGCCGCGCCCCACCGGTGCCCGGAGCACAGCAGCACCCGCTCGGAGCGGGTGAGCGCCACGTAGAACAGGCGCCGCTCCTCGGTCAGCCGCCGCTCGTCGAGCGCATCGGAGTGCGCCTTGACGCAGGCCTCCAGCTGCTTACGGTCACGCGGAGCGCCGGCGGCGCGCGCATCGTCACTACCGCCGGGCAGGTCGATACCGGGCAGGTCTGCGGCATCCCCACGCAGTGCGACGGGCAGCTCCGCCGGGCTGGTCAGCCAGGTCCCACCGATCTTTCGGCCGGGGAACACCTGCGCGACCAGGTGCGGGACGGCCACCACCTGCCACTCCAGGCCCTTCGCCGCATGCACGGTGAGCACCTGCACCCGGTCGGGGGCGACCTCGATCTCGCCGGGCGCCAAGCCGTCCTCGGCCTTCTCGGCGGTCGCCAGGTAGTCCAGCAGGGCGGGCAGCGTGCCGACCTCGGCCCCGCCGGCGAAGTCGGCGACGACGTCGGCGAACGCGTCGAGGTGCGCGCGGCCGACCGGTCCCGGGCGCGCGGCGGTCTCGGCGTCGAGGAGCAGCGTGCGTTCGGCGTCGGCGACCAGGTCGGTGAGCGGCGCGGACGCCCGGGCGCGCAACGATCCGAGCTCCCGCGCCAGCCGGGTGATCCGCGCGAACCCGGCCGCGGAGTACTGCGCGGGCGGGCCGGGGTCGTCGAGCGCGTCGACCAGGCCGGCCTGGTCGGCCGGTTCGCCGGGCAGCGCTCCCATCGCGAGCTCGGCGGGCGAGAGCGGCCCCGGCCGGGAGGAGGACCCCGGCACGAGCGACCGGGCCCGGGCCCACAGTGCCGCCAGGTCGGTGACGCCGAGGCGCCAGCGCGCCCCCGTCAGCAGCCGGACGGCGGCCGGCCCGGCGAGCGGGTCGGACACCAGTCGCAGGGCACTGACCAGCTCGCCGGGCCGGCCGCCGTCCGGCTGCTGACGGGGGCGCGCTGGCGCCTCGGCGTCACCGAC
>JBKJPD010000307.1:0-3051 GCA_046595345.1 Pseudonocardia sp. | reverse complement strand
CGCCGGTTCCTCACCGACGTGGGCCATCACCCCGTCGCTGGCCTCGGCGGGTTCCTCTCCAAGCTCAGCTCCACAGCCCTGCTCGCCGACACCGGCCGCCCACGGTGTCGACGAGATCATGCGGGCCGCTGAGCTGACCCGGTTACTCGCCCCGGGCCTCCCTGCTTCCGGCGGGAGCCCATACCCGCGATGTCGGTGGGTATCGAGGGTTGGAGGTCATGGTCTACGGACCGGGCGAATAGTGGGCCACCTCGGATGTGATCGACGAGGAGGGGTCCGGTCACCTGGAGGTGACGGTGGCCAAAGCCTCTCGATGGTCGCCGCTCACCCTCGCCGATCTCGAGCAGTACCCGGGTGTGACGGGCGCGGAGCGTCTCCAGTCCGACGGCAGTCTTGTCACCACCTTCGACCACGACCACGACCACGACCGACGGCCGCATCTTCCAGACGGCGATCCTGGCGCGGCTGGACGGGACCTACATCGAGGTCATGACCAGCAACGAAGACGCCTGGGGAGGCGGTCGCACCCGGTCGACCCCACCACTTGTCGACGACTGGTGAACACTGAGCAGGTACCGACGACTGAAAACTGATCACCCTCCAGGAGTCTTGGAGTGTGATCAAGATGGAGGACTGGGCGGAGATCCGGCGGCTTCATCGGGCCGAGGGTGTGTCGATCAGTGAGATCGCCCGTCGGCTCGGGATTGCCCGGAACACGGTGCGGTCGGCGTTGGCCTCGGACCGGCCGCCGCGCTACCAGCGACCGGCTCGGGGGTCGAAGGCGGATGCGGTCGAGCCGCAGGTTCGGGCGTTGCTGGCGCAGTTCCCGAGGATGCCGGCAACGGTCATCGCCGAACGCATCAACTGGCCGTACTCGTTGACCACGTTGAAAGACCGGGTGCGTCAGATCCGACCCGAATATGTCGGGATCGACCCGGCCGATCGGGTCGTCTACGAGCCCGGGCAGATCACCCAGTGCGATTTGTGGTTCCCCGACACTGCAATCCCGGTCGGGCGTGGGCAGGAAAGGATACTACCGGTGCTGGTGATGACCTTGACGTTCTCCCGGTTCCTCACCGCGATGATGATTCCATCACGACAAGCCGGGGACCTGCTCTCGGGAATGTGGACGCTGATCTCACAGATCGGGCGGGTGCCGAAGACGCTGGTCTGGGACCGGGAATCAGCGATCGGTGGGACAGGCCGGGTCAGTATCCCGGCGGCCGGGTTCGCCGGGACACTCGCCACCCGCATCCAGCTCGCGCCACCACGCGACCCGGAGTTCAAAGGAATGGTCGAACGCAACAACGGATACCTGGAGACATCGTTTCTACCCGGCCGAGCATTCACCTCACCGGAGGACTTCAACACACAACTCGAACACTGGCTCGAACGCGCCAACACGCGCACGGTGCGCTCCATCCATGGACGTCCGATCGACCTGCTGGACACCGACTATCAGGCGATGATCGCGTTGCCGGCGGTCGGGCCAACGGTCGGTCTGCGCCAGCGGGTCCGACTGGCGCGGGACTACTACGTCCGCGTCGACACCACCGACTACTCCGTCGACCCGCGGATGATCGGCCGCTTCGTCGAGGTCACCGCCTCCCCGACCGCGGTCACGGTGACCTGCGCCGGCCAGATCGTGGGCGAACACCGCCGGTCCTGGGCCCACCAGGCCGTCATCACCGACCCGGCCCACGTCACGCAGGCCCGGCAGATGCGCCGCGACCTCACCCGCGACCGCAACACCACCACCGGCGGGACGGCCCTCGGTCCGCGCCATCACACCGACGGACACCTGGTCGAACTCCGCGCCCTGCCCGACTACGACGCCCTCTTCGGTGTCGACTTCACCCCGAGTCCCACCACTGCCGCGCCGATGGCGCGCACGGCGACAACAGAAACGAGTCCATGACCACCACCGCGAACACCGAACCCAGAACTAGCACACCGCCCGACGGAATGGCATCCATGATGGCCTACCTCGCCCGGGTGTTGAAGATGCCCACAATCGGCCGGTCCTGGGAAGGCCTTGCCGCCCAAGCCCGGGACGAGAACTGGTCTCACGAAGAATACCTGGCTGCGCTGCTGCAACGCCAGGTCGCCGACCGCGAATCCGCCGGATCGATCATGCGGATCCGCACCGCACATTTTCCTGCGGTCAAGACGTTGGAAGATTTCAACCTCGACCACCTCCCATCCCTGCGCCGTGACGTCCTCGCCCATCTTGCCACCGGCACGTTCGTTGCGAAAGCAGAGAACGTGATCTTGCTCGGCCCACCTGGACTCGGGAAAACCCACCTCGCGATCGGTCTCGGAGTCAAAGCGACTCAATCCGGCTACTCGGTGTTGTTCGACACTGCCAGCAATTGGATCGCCCGCCTCGCCACCGCTCACCATGCCGGCCAGCTGGAGGCCGAGTTGAAGAAGATCCGCCGCTACAAACTCATCATCATCGACGAGGTCGGCTACATCCCTTTCGACCAGGACGCAGCGAATCTGTTCTTCCAACTGATCGCGTCCCGCTATGAGCAGGGCTCGGTGATGGTTACCTCGAACCTGCCCTTCGGTCGCTGGGGTGAGACGTTCTCCGACGACATCGTCGCCGCAGCCATGATCGACCGCCTCGTCCACCACGCCGAGGTCCTTACCCTCACCGGCGACTCCTATCGCACCCGCCAACGACGCGAGCTCCTTGCCAAGGACAACCGAGCCGCCAGAGCATGACCCGTGAAGGTGAGCAGATTTCGTTCGTCGAAAGCCGCTCAGTTTTCAGCCGCCGTTGACAAGGTGTTGTTCGACCAGATCTGCCGCCGCAACGGCATCGAGCATCTGCTGACGAAGATCCGCTCACCCACCACGACCGGGAAGATCGAACGCTGGCACCAGTCCATTCAAACCGAACTCCTCGACGACCACGACCCGTTCGACTCGATCGAGGCCGCGCAGTCCGCGGTCGACACCTGGGTGGCCGACTACAACCACACCCGCCCCCACCAGGCCCGCGACATGGACCCACCGGCCCGACATTTCACCCCGGTCCCGCCC
>JBKJPD010000525.1:0-8554 GCA_046595345.1 Pseudonocardia sp. | reverse complement strand
CAGCCGGTGTCGACAGCGGTCATGAGAATGCCGTCGGTCTCGAGCATCTCCTGAGCGCTGGTGCGGGTGAGCATGTTCAGCGCGGCCTTGGCCATGTTGGTGTGCGGGTGGCCGGGGCCCTTGTAGGCGCGGCTGAACTGACCCTCCATGGCTGACACGTTCACCACATAGGTGCGCCGGGCCGCCGCCGCCGCCATCGACCGGCGCAGCCGGCTGATCAGGATGAACGGCGCGGTCTGGTTACACAGCTGTACCTCGAGCAGTTCCAGGGGGTCGACCTCGTGCACCCGCTGGGTCCAGCTGTTCACCGCCGCGGTGTCGGGGAGCAGCCCGCCTGCGTCGATCGCGGTGCCGGCGGCGATCCGTTCGGGCGACGCGCCGTACATGTGGGCGTAGGGGCGGGCGGTCAGTGCGAGTTCGGTGACGGCGTGCGGAATGTGGTGCTCGGCCAGGCTGCCCGCGAGGGCTGCCGGGTGCGCGTCGCTGACGTGGTCGAAGGTGATCACCTCGACCACGTCGGCGCCGGGCAGCCCGGCCCGCTCGGCGTCGATCAGCGCCGCATAGGAACCGGGGGAGCGCCGCACCGTCTGTGCCGCGTTGTTGATCAGGATGTCGAGCGGGCCCTGTTCGGCGACGGTGTCGGCGAGCGCGACGACCTGCGCGGGGTCACGCAGGTCGATGCCGACCACGCGGAGACGGTGCAGCCAGTCGGCACTGTCGGACATCGCGGTGAACCGGCGCACCGCGTCGCCGGGGAACCGGGTGGTGATGGTGGTGTGCGCGCCGTCGCGGAGCAGCCGCAACGCGATGTACATGCCGATCTTCGCGCGGCCGCCGGTGAGCAGGGCCCGGCGCCCGGTGAGGTCGGTGCGGGCGGCCCGCCTGCTCCTGTTCAGCGCCGCGCACGGCGGGCAGAGCTGGTGGTAGAAGGCGTCAACGATGGTGAACCGGTTCTTGCAGGTGTAGCAGGCCCGCGAGCGCAGCAGCGTGCCCGCGGTGGCGCCGGCGGCCGCGGACAGCAGCGGCAGGCCGTGGGTCTCATCGTCGATCCGGCCGGGAGCGCCGGTGGCCGTGGCCGCGGTGACGGCGTCGTCGGCGGCCGCGATCGTCGCGCGTCTCTCCTCGCGGCGGCGCAGCTTGACAGACTTGTAGATGCCGGCCGTCGCCCGCCGGACCGCGATGGCGTCGGGGTGCTCCACCGGCAGCGTGTCGACGGCGGTCAGTACGCGTAGGCAGGCTTCCATGTCGGCAGCGGTTATTGACACCGGGTCGATCTCGTTCACGCCCCGAGGGTACGTGGCGCGCTCATTCCGCCATCTCGGCCAGCGCCTTGCGGGCCTGCTCCAGCTCCGTCTCCAGTGCCGCGACCCGAGCGGCGCGCTGTTCGCGGGCCGCGCCGATCACGGCGTCGATGGGTTCGGCGAGCTGCGCATGCAGTTCCTGCGCCGCGCGCGACACCGCCGCTGCTGTGACGGGCAGGCCGCGGGCGATCCACGTGGGGCCCTGCTTGAGCTCGGCCTGCCACTCGCCGTCAGCGGTGCCACTCACCGTGAGGGTGAGCTCGACGGTGCGGGTGGTGCGGGCCGCCGATCCCTTCGGGCGGCCCCGGCGCTTCGGTGCCTCCGCCTCAGGCGCCTCAGGCGCGTCGGTCTCGGCGGGGGCATGGGCGGGGGAGTCTGTGGGGGCCAGGGTGTCCGGAGCGGGATTCGCGGTGTCCACGATGCAAGACTAGAACACACGTTCGAACTCATCGCGGGCGGGGCGAGCCCTTGGGGCGCCGCGACGGGGTGGCGGTGAGGGGGTCGGCAGGCCAGTCGTGCTTGGGGTAGCGGCCGCGCAGTTCGGCGCGCACCGCCGCGTATCCGCCTGCCCAGAACGACGCGAGGCCGGCGGTGACGGCCGCGGGGCGCCCGGCGGGGGAGAGCAGGTGCAGCACCACGGGGAGCCGGCCGGCCGCGACCGTCGGGGTGGCGGTCCAGCCGAGCACCTCCTGCAGGCGCACGGCCAGTACCGGCTGGTCGCCGCTGTAGTCGAGGGCGACCCGCGAGCCCGATGGCACGGCGATCCGTTCGGGGGCGAGCTCGTCGAGGGCCGGGGCGGTGCGCCAGTCCAGCAGGCTGCGCAGGAGCCCGCCCGCGTCGATCCGGGCGAGATCGGCCCGCCGACGCGCGGAGGTGAACGGGCCGGTCCACCACGGGTCGGGATCGGCGAGCAGCGCGGCGTCGGACACATCGGGCCATGGCGGGCCGAGCACCCGGTGCAGCATGGCGAGCCGGTCGCGCAGGGCCCGGGAGTGGTCGGTCCAGCGCAGCAGGCCCAGGCCCTCGGCGTGCAGGCCGTCCAGCAGCGCGGACCGGAGGGCGGCCCGGTCGGGGGCGGCGAGGGGCCGCTCCTCCAGCACGATGGCGCCGAGGCGGCGGACCCGCCTGGCCACCACGTCACCGCGCTCCCACCGCACCTCGTCGGCGCGCGCGAGCAGAGCGGGAGCCGCGGTCTCGGCGAGGTTCTGGTCGGCCGCGGCGGCGAGCCGGACGCGTCCGTTCTGCGCGCCGGGGGTCCGCTCCGCGACGGCGACCGCCAGCCACTCCTGCGCGGCGAGCGGGCTCGCCGGTGGCAGTTCGACGGCGGTGCCTCCCGCCATCAGGTAGAGCGGGGACCCCGGGCCGCGGCGCCGCGCCAGCCTCTCCGGGTGTGCAAGCGCGACGACGAGCGCGGCCCCCTCGTGAGCGGAGGTCGTCGCGGGCGATGTGTCGTCCGCGCACAGCCGCCGGAGGCGGTTGGCCTCGGTCCGCCAGCGGCCGCTGCCCGGGGCCGAGCCGTCGCGAAGCCTGCGCAGCTCGACATCGACCTCGGTGCCCGTGGTGAGCGTGTCGTCGTCGAGCAGGGCCACCACCTCGGCGGCGGCCCGCGCGCCGATCAGCTCGGCCCCGTCCAGCAGGGCCCGGGCCAGGCGGGGGTGCAGGCCGAGCCCTGCCATCCGGCGGCCCCGGGCCGTGATCCCGTCGACGTCGAATGCTCCCAGCGCGCGCAGCACCTCCTGCCCGGCCTGCAGCGGGCCCTCCGGCGGGGCGTCCCACCAGCGCAGGCCGGCGCCGTCGGGGGTACCCCAGTCGGCGAGGTCGAGGGCGAGGCGGGTGAGGTCGGCCGTGCGGATCTCGGGCTCCGGGTAGCGCGCAAGCTGGTCCCCCGAGGGCCAGCACCGGTACACCCGGCCCGGTGCCTCCCGCCCGGCGCGGCCCGCGCGCTGCTCCGCGACGGCCCCCGACACCCGGACGGTGACCAGGCCGGCGAGCCCGCGGCGATGGTCCACCCGCGGCACCCGCGCCAGGCCGGCGTCGACGACGGCGCGGACGCCGGGCACGGTCAGGCTCGACTCGGCGACCGCGGTGGCCAGCACCACGCGCCGACGGGGACCCGGCCGCAGTGCTGCGTCCTGCTCGCCGGCCGGAAGCCGCCCGTGCAGGGTGAGGACGTCGGCGTCGAGCCCGCCCAGCGCCGCGGCGGTGCGGCGGATCTCGGCGACGCCGGGCAGGAACGCGAGGACGTCGCCGTCCCCCTCGGCCAGCGCGGTGCGGACGGCGCGGGCCACGCACGCCTCGGTCCGCTCGCCCTTGGCCGGGGGGGTGTGCGCGACGGTGACGGGGAACGCGCGGGCCACGACCTCCAGCACGGGAGCGTCACCGAGCACCTCCGCCAGTCGTGCCGTGCCGACCGTCGCCGATGTCGCGAGCAGTTGCAGGTCGGGGCGTAGGCCCGCGCGGGCGTCGAGCAGCAGGGCGAGCAGCAGGTCGGCGTCCAGGTGGCGCTCGTGGCACTCGTCGAGCAGCACGACCGAGACGCCGGCGAGCTCGGGATCGCCGGCGAGGCGGCGCAGCAGCAGCCCGGATGTCACGACCTCGACGCGGGTGCGCGCCGACACCTTCCGGTCGCCACGCACCGCGTAGCCGACGGTCTCGCCCACCGGCTCCCCGAGCAGCGTCGCCATTCGTGCCGCGGCGGCCCGGGCGGCGAGGCGCCGCGGTTCCGCGACGATCACCCGACCGTGCACGGCCGCGGCGAGCGCGAGTGGCACGAGGGTGGTCTTGCCCGTGCCCGGCGGCGCGACCAGCACAGCGGCCCCGTGTTCGGCGAGCGCGGCGGTCACCGCGCCGAGCGCCGCACGGACGGGGAGGTCGGGCAGTTCGGGCAGTTGCATCGCCGTGCAGTGTGCCCGCCGCGCGGCGGGGCGGCCGCGGTGCCAGGATCTTTCACCATGACCTGGTTGCCCCGCACGCTCGGTGTCCTCACCGCCGTCTACGGCCTGTCCACACTCGCCAAGCCCTCGATCTTCGCGAAGCCCGCCGGGCTCTCCGATGCCGAGCCGCCGGCGCCGGTGTCGATCCTGGTGCGCGCCGTCGGCGTGCGCGACGTCGCCAACGGTGTGGCGATGGCGCTCGCCCCCGCGGGGCCGGCGCTGAGGCTCGCCATCGGCGCCCGGATCGCCGCCGACCTCGGTGACGCGCTGACCTTCGCCGCCTCCCCGAACGCGGACCCGGCAGCGCAGCGCAAGGCGATCGGCGTCGGAGTGGGCTGGGGCGTGCTCAACATCCTCGGGTTGCTGGCCGCGCGTAGGGGCTGAGGCGTTCGGTGGCTCCCCCATCGCGGGGCCGAGGAGGGCGTTCGGCGTTCTGGCGCGCCGACCTCGAGCCGATCTCGGCGAGCATTTCGCTCGCCTGATGGGCGATCTCGCTGCGGATGCCCCGGGTACCGAGGTCGAGTACGTGCTCCAATGCGAACTTGTACGCGGTGTCGAACGCGTACTCGGCGGGCACCGCGATATCGGGTTTCACCCCGCCGTCCCAGTTGGTGCCGGAGACGGGATTGATGGAACAGCCGGACGGCACTGCGGACATCAGATGGGCGTTGATCCGGTAGGGGTAGTGGATGGTCGCGGCACCTGCGGTGAGCTCCCCGACCACGGTGGCACGGTTGCACTGCTGTAGGTCGTAGCTCATCGCCTCGCCGCCGGAGAACGTCATGCTGCTGGTCAGGACGTAGATCGGTTTGGTCCCGCCGAACTTGGCGCCCGTCACGAAGGGGGATGTCCAGTACTGCAGCGTGGCTTCCTCGGACGGGAAGTGCAGTGAGCTGAGTTGCGTCCGCTCGTCGAACAGGAAGCTGCAGATCAACGCGACCATGTCCGGCTCGCCGCCGTGGTTGCCGCGCAGATCCACCAGCAGCACATCCGCGCCGGCCACAAGGGTCATCGCCGCCACTGCCGCGTCCCCGGCGCCGGCCAGGCACGGCTCCTGGAACCTTCGGATGTCGACGAGCCCGACGTTTCCCGGCAGGCGCTCCACCTTGGCGAAGCCGTGGCCGGTCAGCACCGAACGCTCGGTCTCCGAGTGCCGGTCGTCCACCGCGGGTCGGTTCCGCTCGGGAATCGCCTCAGCGGAGTGCAGCAGGAACAGATGCTCATCCCTGGTGATCGCCTGCATGTCGCCGGTCACCGCCGCGGCCAGGGTCTGCTCGTCGGTGACGCTCCGGTACCCGCCGCCGTCCAGCCGTTGTTGCAACATTCCGCATACCTGCTCGGCCATGGTCGGAACGAGATAGAACTGCCTTATCTGCTCGATGAGGGTTCGGATCTCCACGGACCAGTCGCGACCGTTGTCCACATGGTGACCGTAGTCATATCGGGACGCCCGCCGCTCGGATCGTGCCCGGTCCCACAGGACGGCCGGTCCGGCGCGTCCGTCAACGGATGGCGCAGCGCGGAGCGGCCCTGTTCCCACCGTCCCAGCAGTTCTTCGCCGAACCGGTCGGCGAGCAGGCCGCTTGCGCGGATCCCGAACACGATGTCGGCGGCGAGGTCGGGCTCGGCGGCCAGCAACGGGGCGATCACCCCGCGGCGCATGAGCTGTTCGTGCACCGCGTCGGCCTCCACGTGCTCGTCGTAGAACGCCGCTGCCGAGTCGGGCAGGCCGAGCCTGC
This sequence comes from Pseudonocardia sp., assembly GCA_046595345.1. Lineage (GTDB taxonomy): Bacteria > Actinomycetota > Actinomycetes > Mycobacteriales > Pseudonocardiaceae > Pseudonocardia. The sequence goes on along the minus strand of JBKJPD010000525.1, from coordinate 2,581 downwards.
GCATCGCGCGGACGAGCCGGTCCGAGCCGGGCGAGGACGTCAGTTCGACGGCGGCGAACTGCCCGACCAGTGCGCCGCGCAGGCCGCGGTGCAGCCCGCACAGCGACATGAAGTTGACCTCCGCCAGCGTCGTCGCCGGTGCCGCGTCGACGTAGGCGCCGTAGGTGGCGTCCAGATCGAGGGCCCGCATCATCTCGGCGAACAGGTGGGAGTGCATGCGGCGGGGATCGCCTGCGCCGTACTCGTCGTGCTCGATGGTCACCAGCGCGGCCTTGGCGGCTCCGTGCAGGCGAGGGATCACCCACGCCTGCGGGTCCGCCTCTTTCAGGTGGTAGAGCGAGCGGTGCGCGACGTATTCGCGCACCTGCCAGAGCGCACCGTCGCGGCGCAGGTGGTGGGACACACCCCGGGCGTCGGCCGGTTCGACGAGCAGGGCATCGAGCTCGGCGGGTACGTCGTCGCCGTCCGCGACGTCACGCCTCAACGCGTCGAGGAACGTCCGCTCCAGCACCGCCCGGACTGTCAGGACGGCTGGGTCCCATTCGCGGTCGTCGGACACGCCCGCGAATCCCCGGTAGTGCAGTTCGTAGCAGCAGTACAGGGCAAGGTGCAGGTCCTGACCATAGGGATCGCAGTCCGTGACGGAGGGCAGCACCGTCACCCCGTCACGCAGGGACTCGAGGACCGCGGCGGACAGGGGACCGCGGGCCTCGGGAAGCGACGGTGGGCGGGTCATCGGACTCGGCGGCGGTGGCTGGTGTCACAGAAGGGCGCTCGGCGGCTGCGACGGCAGGTGCACAGGGCGATGACGGGCCGGTCGGAGCGGATCACCGTCCCGTCCGGCAGCTCGATCTCGACCGGTCCGGCGATGAGCACCGGACCGTCATCGGTGATGGTGACACGGGTCGGGATGTCAGGCGCCATGGTGTGCTCCTATCACGACGAGTTCCTCGAACCGCTGTCCCGGCCGGATCAGCCCGCGGGCCTCCAGCATCGTGGCACGGGCCCGCATGACGGGACCGAACGGCACGGCGGCGCGGGCGAGCACCTCGGCGACGAGGCCGCCCTGCTCCAGTGCTGCGAGCGTGCGGTCGGTGTCGCACAGGTCCGAGTGGACGAGTAGGACGTCGCCGCCGGGGGCCAGTACGTCGGTGACTCCCGCGCAGATCCGGTCGAGCAGGGCGCGTCCGTCCGGCCCGGCGTCCCAGCAGCGTGCTTTGCGGTGCCGGGGCAGCCGGCCGGTCTCGGCGGGGACGTAGGGCGGGTTGGCGATCACGAGGTCGAATCGCCGCCCGGCAACCGGGGTGAACAGGTCGCCCCGGCGCACCGTCACCGCCGCGCCCTGGCGGCGGCTGTTGATCCAGGTGGCCACCACCGACCGCAGCGACAGGTCCACCGCAGTGACGGCCGCCGCACCGGCGCGGGACGCGGCGAGTGCCAGCGGCCCGCTCCCGGTGCCGATGTCCAGGACGGTCCGACCGGGGGCGAAGCCGCCCCGGACCATCGTGTCGATGAGGATCTCGGTGTCGCCCTCGGCCCGGTACACCCCGGGCGGACGCAGCAATATCACCAGCCAGGAGTGCCCGTTCTCGGCCGACCACACATGTGGGGCTCATCACATATCAGACTCGGGATGCCCGCGGTTCCCGAGGGCGACGTCCGTGACCGGTGTGAGACCCGTTTCTCGGGGGGTCTGGATCTGCCGGGTCATTCCTCCAGACGAGCCCGTGCCCGGACGGTGCGGGTGGCCGCGGCTCCCGCGGCCCGGGCGGTCTCCTTCGCCGTGGTGGCGGCCGTCCGGGACCGCTTCCCGGCAGTACGCTCCTGCTCCCGGGCCGCCTCGAGGTCGGCGGTCAGGGCGACCACCCGCTCCCGGGCGGTGCGGTGGTCGGACTCGGCGTCGGCATGGTCGGACTCGGCGATCTCGTGGCTGTCCCGGGAGGTCGACTCGTCCCGTTCGGCGTCGGCGAGGTCGCGCATCCGCCGGTCCTGTTCGAGCCGCTCGCGGTCCTCGTCCCGCCGGTCCGGTTCGGTCGTCGGCACCTCCCGGCGGGCCGGAGCCCGTACCACCCCGGGGTCCGCTCCGGGCCCGAATCCGCTGTAGGTGAGGGTGCGGGTCAGCCGCCCCGAGCGCACCTCGTTCGCGATGGCCGGATCCGCCAGCGCCGCTTCGAGGATCCCCTTCAGGTCCCGCAGCAGAGCCTCACCCACCGGTTCGCCCGCATCGCGGGCGAGCAGCCCGGCCTCCCGCCCCATGGCCGTGACGAGCCGGTGCCGCTGCGCCGACAGCACCCGCAGCGCCCCGCCGTCGAGGGTTCGCTGGGCGGACGCGAGGTCGGCGGCCAGCATCAGGAGCCCGTCGAGCTGCTCGCCGCGCTGCCGGGCGAGCAGGTTGGCCAGCCACGCAGCCCGGGTCGGCCTGCGTAGCCTGCCGATCGTGCGGGCGAGATCGCGCTCGCCCCGCCGGCGGGCCTGCGCCACCGCCTCCTCGCGGGCCGGCACGAAGCGATCGGGCACCAGCCCGTAGAGGTGGTCGGCGGTGGTGTCGAGGTCCCCGTCGGTGGGCACGTCCGGACCCTGA
>JBKJPD010000343.1:0-6961 GCA_046595345.1 Pseudonocardia sp. | reverse complement strand
GGTGTCCCAGATCGCGTAGGCGAACATGCCGTTGAGCTCGCGGACGGCGTCACGCGGGTCCTTGCGGCCCCACTCCAGGTGGGCCGCAAGGACCCGCGTGACGCCGTCCGCGAGCTCAACGGCATGTTCGCCTACGCGATCTGGGACACCCGCACCAAGGAGTTGTTGCTGGTCAGGGACCGGTTGGGGGTCAAGCCGCTCTATTACTACCCGACGCAGCACGGCGTGCTGTTCGGCTCGGAGCCGAAGGCGGTGCTCGCCAACGCCGAGGCGGATCCGGTGGTGGATGCCGACGGGCTGCGTCGCGCGATGAGCTGGGTGGCCGACCCTCACAACGCGATCTTCCGTGGGCTGCGCGAGGTGCCGCCGGGTCACATCGTGCGGATCGGGCGCGACGGCATCCGCGAGCAGCGCTACTGGCAGCTGGAGGACACCGGCCATACCGATGACGTCCCCACCACGGTGGCGCACGTCCGGGAGTTGCTGGAGGACACGGCGCGCCGTCAGCTGATCTCCGACGTGCCGCTGTGCACGCTGCTCTCCGGCGGGCTCGATTCCTCAGCACTCACCGCGCTGGCCGCGCGGCACACCGACGGGAAGATCCGCTCGTTCGCCGTGGACTTCACCGGCTACGCGGAGAACTTCGTGGCCGACGACGTGCGCGGAACGCCCGACGGTCCGTACGCGCACGACGTCGAGGAGTTCGTCGGCACCGACCATGCCGACATCATGCTGTCCACCGATGAGCTCATGGACCCCGCTGTGCGGGCCGCGGCACTGCATGCGCGGGACATGCCCAACGGCATCGGCGACATGGACACGTCCCTCTACCTGCTGTTCCGCGCGGTGCGGCAACGCTCGACCGTCGCACTGTCGGGCGAATCGGCCGACGAGGTGTTCGGCGGCTACCGCGACTTCCACGACGCCGACACGGTCGCCGCCGACACGTTCCCGTGGCTGGCCGGGCGGATGATGAACATGCACGGTCGGCGTCCCGGGCTGCTCGACCCGGCGCTGGAGAAGGAGCTGGACCTGCCCGGCTACGTCGACGCCCAGTACCGCGCCGCGATCGCCGAGACCCCGCAGCTCACCGGGCCCGCGGCGGCCGATCCGCACGAGCGGCGGATGCGGGAGATCTGCTACCTGTACCTGACGCGGTTCCTGCCGAACCTGCTCGACCGCAAGGACCGGATGAGCATGGCCGTCGGGCTGGAGGTGCGGGTGCCGTTCTGCGACCACCGGCTCGTCGAGTACGTGTTCGGGACGCCGTGGGCGCACAAGACGTTCGACGGGCGGGAGAAGAGCCTCCTGCGGGCGGCCACGGCCGACCTGCTGCCGGAGTCCGTGTTGGCGCGGGTGAAGAGCCCGTACCCGTCCACCCAGGATGTGCGATACGAGCAGGTGCTGCGCGACGGGGTCACGTCGATGCTGACCCGGCCCGACGCCGCGATCGCACCGCTGCTCGACCGCGCAGCGGTGACGGCGGCGCTGGCGACGCCCAGCCAGGAGCCCGGGATGGGCGCCCGGATGCAGTGGGAGCAGCTGCTGAACATGGATGCGTGGCTCACGGACTACAACGTGACCGTGGCGGTGTGACCGTGGCGGTGTGACGGTGGCGGGGCTCAGGGTCGGATCGGCGCGCCCCCGGTGCGTGCCGGTTCGGCGTGGCTGTCGAGGTGGGCGGTGCGCTGCAGCCGACGCCCGCCGGTCGCTGCCAGCACGACGCCGAAGACGACGGCGCCGGTGAGCACGATCATGGTGCCGGAGGGGACATTGAGGTGGTAGCTCAGGTTCATGCCGACCAACCCGCAGGCCGCGCCGATGATGGTGGAGAGCCACAGCATCCGGGAGAACCGGTTGGTGAGCATCCGCGCGACCACGGCCGGGATCACCAGGGTCGCCGCGACGAGGGTGACCCCGATGACCGTGAGGGTGGCCAGGATCGACAGTGACAGCACCAGCATCAGCAGGGCGTCGGTGCGGGCGACCCGCACCCCGCTGACATCGGCGACCTCGGGGTCGAAGGTCGCGAACAGCAGAGCCCGGTAGTTGCAGAAGATCACCGCTACGGTGAACGCGGTGATCGCGACAAGCACCCAGACGTCGGCCACCGTGACCCCGATGATGCTGCCGAACAGTGCGGCGTCGAAGCTCGGGCCCTTGCTGCCGTAGATGGTGAGCAGCGCGATGCCGAGAGCGAACGAGGCGGTCGTGATCACCCCGATGGCGGCATCGGCACCGATCCGCCGGCTGCGGGTGACCTTGTTGATCGCCAATGCCGAGGCCAGCCCCCAGATCCCGGCGCCGAGGTAGTAGTTGACGCTGATGATCGAGCTGGCGGCGAACCCGCCGAAGATGGCGTGCGAGAGCCCGTGGCCGATGTAGCTCATGCCGCGCAAGGTGATGTAGACCCCGATCAGCCCGCACAGGCCCCCGGCGAGGGTGGCGACGATGACGCCCTTGACGAAGAAGGCGTAGCGGAACGGGTCGAGCAGCACCTCGATCATGCGCTCGCCCTGCCCCGGTAGCTGCCGGCGTCGTAGCGGTCGAGCACCACCGGCATGCCCAGGTGCTCCAGGACCTCCATCGGTGCCCCGAATGTCTGCTCGAGTACGGCGGGGCTGATGACCTTGTACGGTGTGCCGGCGGCGATGATCCTGCGGTGCAGGGCGACCAGTTGGGGAAGGTGCGCCGCGACCCCGTTGAGGTCATGGGTGGTCAGCATGATCGCCACACCCTCGATGTTGAGCTCCCCGAGCAGGTGCAGCATGTCGTGGCGGCTGGTGACGTCCACTCCGGAGGTCGGCTCGTCCATCAGAAGCAGTTGGGGCCGGCGCAGCAGCGCGCGGGCGATGAACATCCGCTGCTGTTGGCCGCCGGAGAGCTCACGGATGTGGCGTTCGGCGAGATGTGCGATGCCGAGGCGGTCCAGGACCCGGGCGACCTCGGTGCGTTCGGCCCGGCTGGGCCACGGCCAGGTTCGCCCGGTTCGCGACATCAGCACGCACTCGGAGACGCTGACGGGGAAGTTCCAGTTCACCGTCTCCAGCTGTGGAACGTAGGCCACCGCAACTCCGGGTGCCCGTGTCACCGTGCCCTGCTGGGGGCGGATGGTGCCCAGCAGCAGCCGCAGCAACGAGGTCTTGCCCGACCCGGACGGACCGACGATTCCGACGAAGTCCGAGGCGCTGACGGTGAGCGTCACATCTTCGAGGACCGGATCGGCGTCATAGCCGAACGTGGCACGTTCGATCCGGACCAACTCGCCCGTGGGCGATCCGATGGCACTCACTGCGGGTAGGTGGCGGTGTCCGGCACACCTGCAGCGGTGTTCAGCGCCTCGAGCCGGGTGGGCTGTCCACCCAGCCCTTTGATCATCGTGACGAAGTCGTAACGCATCAGACCCGCCCAGGAGTGTTCGGGCTCGCCCGGGGCCCCGGGAAGGTCGTCATCGCGCAGGGTGTCCTCGTAGCGGGCGCCGGTGGCGCGCCCGACCTCCTCGAGCACCTTCGACGGGAACACCTCCGACCCGAAGATCACCGGGACCCGCTCGGCTGTGATCTGGTCGATCAGAGCGGCCACCTCCTGCGGAGTGGGGTCCTCGAAGTTCCTCGGCTGGACGGCCCCGAGGATCTTCCAGTCGTAGGTCTTGGCGAAATAGGCGTACGCGTCGTGGTAGGTCAGGAGCTCGCGCTTGCCGTTCGGGATGCTCGCCTGATCAGCGCGCAGCGCGTCCGACAGCTGGGTCGCCTGCTTCTCGAATGCGGTGTAGTTGGCCCGGAAGTACTCGGCGCTGCCCGGCTGAGCCTGTATGAGTGCGTCCCGTGCGACTGCGGCGTACTTGATCGCCCAGGTCGGGTCGGTCCACAGGTGTGGGTTGGGCTTGCCCTCCTCCTTCGGGAAGGAGAAGTCGTAGATGTACTCGCTCTCGGGCAACACCGTGGTGCCGATCTCGACGATCGCGGCGGCGGGCTTCTTGTTCGCCTCGGCGAGCTCTTTCGTCGGCTCCTCCAGCTTGAGCCCGTTGACGAAGATGATGTCAGCCTCGCTGATCACCTTCGCCGCGCTCGGCGGCGGATCGAAGGTGTGCGAGTTGGTGCCCTCCGGCACCAACCCGTTGATCTTCGCCCGGTCCCCGGCCACCGAAGCCACGATCGAGGTGATGGGTGCGACCGTGGTCACGACCCGCAGCACTCCGGCGCCTGCGGCGCCGGGTGCAACGGTGTCGGAGCCCGACCCTGAGCAGGCGACGGTCCCGAGCAACACAGCGATGCCGAGCGCGAGAGAACGGCCTGCGGTGTCGCATCTCGATCGTGTCAGCACCGGAATAAGACTACGGCGAGCTATTGCCCTCTGCAACATGGTCGCAACGTCGACCGAGTAGGCGGCCCTTCGCGGGCAGCCCCACGAGGAAAACCCTCCTGGACCCCGCGGCTCCGTGGTGTCACCGGCGATGGTTGCATTGTGTGAAATCGGGCACTTCCGCCGTAGGCTGATTGTCCGTCATCGCGGAGGTTGCTCATGTCGCACTACGTGTACGCGTTCGCCGAGGGCGACAAGGACATGTCCGAGTTGCTCGGGGGCAAGGGCGCGAACCTTGCGGAGATGACGAAGCTGGGGCTGCCTGTCCCGCCCGGGTTCATCGTCACCACCGAGGCCTGCCGGGCCTATCTCGAGCACGGCCACGAGCCACCCGAGCTGGCGGGCGAGATCGACGATCACCTGGTCGCGCTGCAGGCGGCGATGGGCAAACGCCTCGGCGACGCCGACGACCCGTTGCTGGTCTCGGTGCGATCCGGTGCCGCGCGGTCGATGCCGGGGATGATGGAGACGGTGCTCAACGTCGGGCTCAACGACGCCTCGGTGCAGGGACTGGCCCGGGTGGCCGACGATCCGCGGTTCGCCTGGGACTCCTACCGGCGGCTGATCCAGATGTTCGGCAAGACCGTGCTCGGCATCGGGGGCGAGGCGTTCGACGACGCGTTCGACGCGGCCAAGCGGGCGAAGGACACCCACGACGACCTCGATCTGGACGCCGCGGACCTGCGCGCGATCGTCGATGCGTTCAAGGCGGTGGTGGTCGAGCACACCGGCCGGGAGTTCCCGCAGGACCCGCGCGAGCAGTTGACGCTCGCCGTCCGGGCGGTATTCGAGTCCTGGAACTCGGCCCGCGCCGTGATCTACCGCCGCCAGGAGCGCATCCCGGCCGACCTGGGCACCGCGGTGAGCGTGGTGGCCATGGTGTTCGGCAACCTCGGTCCGGGCTCGGGCACCGGGGTCGCGTTCACCCGCGACCCCGCATCGGGGGCGCCTGGGATCTACGGCGACTACCTGGCCAACGCACAGGGCGAAGATGTCGTCGCCGGGATCCGCAACACCATGCCGCTTGCTGATCTGGGGCAGCTCGACCCGCGGTCCTACGGGCACCTGCTGGACATCATGAAGTCGCTGGAGCTGCACTACCTCGACCTGTGCGACATCGAGTTCACCATCGAGCGCGGACAGTTGTGGATGCTGCAGACCAGGGTGGGCAAGCGGACCGCGGCCGCGGCGTTCGTGGTGGCCTGTCAACTGGTCGACGAAGGCATGATCGACATGGATGAGGCGTTGCGCCGGGTTACCGGCGAGCGGCTCGCACAGCTGATGTTCCCGCGGTTCGACGCGGACGCGACGACGACGCTACTCACCACGGGGATGAACGCCTCGCCGGGTGCGGCCACCGGTACCGCGGTGTTCGACTCCGCCACGGCGGTTGCCCGGGCCGCCGCGGGGGAGCGGGTGATCCTGGTGCGCCGGGAGACCAACCCCGACGACCTCGCCGGGATGATCGCCGCACAGGGCGTCCTGACCAGCCGCGGCGGGCGAACGAGCCACGCGGCGGTGGTAGCGCGCGGGATGGGCACCACCTGCGTGTGCGGCGCCGAGGAGCTCGTCGTCGATGTGAAGGCGCGACGGCTGACCGGGCCGGGCGGGGTCGAGGTGAGCGAGGGCGACATGCTCTCCATCGACGGCTCCACCGGCGAGGTGTTCCTCGGCGAGGTACCGGTGGTCGCCTCCGAGGTGGTGGAGTACTTCGAGGGCAACCTCGACCCGGAGACCTCGGGCGAGCTCGTGCGGGCGGTGCACCGCCTGATGTCACACGCCGACGCGCGCGGCAGGCTCGCGGTGCGGGCCAACGCCGACACCGGCGCGGACGCGGCGCGGGCGCGCCGGTTCGGGGCCCAGGGGATCGGGCTGTGCCGTACCGAGCACATGTTCCTGGGCGACCGGCGCGAGCAGGTGGAGCGCCTCGTGCTGGCCGCCACCGACGCCCAGCGCGAGGTGGTGCTGGCGGAGCTGCTGCCGTTGCAGCGGGCCGACTTCACCGAGCTGTCGGTGCGGGTGGCGGTCGCGGCCGAGCGCGGCGAGCCCGTCGCCGCCGACGTCACGCTGCTCGCGGCGGTGCGAAGGCTGCACGAGTCCAACCCGATGTTCGGGCTGCGCGGGGTACGGCTGGGCATCGTGGTGCCGGGATTGTTCGGGATGCAGGTCAGGGCGATCGCTCAGGCTGCAGCCGAGCTGCGGCACGCGGGCGTCGACGTCCGTCCCGAGATCATGATCCCGCTGGTCGGCGCGGTGCAGGAACTGCAGCTCGTCACCGACGAGATCGTTGCGGTGCTCGCCGAGGAGTCGCAGCGGTCCGGCATCGACCTGGACGCCCTGATCGGCACGATGATCGAGCTGCCGCGCGCCGCGCTGACCGCGGGCCAGATCGCCGAGTCGGCGCAGTTCTTCTCCTTCGGTACCAACGACCTGACCCAGACCACCTGGGGGTTCTCCCGCGACGACGTCGAAGGGTCGTTCTTCTCGCGCTACCTCGAGCAGGGCATCTTCGGAGTCTCGCCGTTCGAGTCCCTCGACGTCGACGGCGTCGGCCGGCTCATCCAGCTGGCCGTCGACGAGGGCCGTGCCGCGCGTCCCG
>JBKJPD010000283.1:0-11038 GCA_046595345.1 Pseudonocardia sp. | reverse complement strand
CGGGCGTGCTGGCCGGGCTGCCGCATCCCGACGCGGTGTTCGTCGGAGGTGGGGGGCCCGAGGTCGTCGCCGCGGTGGCCGCCGCGGGGCCGCGGCGGATCGTCGTCGCGCTCGCCGCCCTCGACCGGATCGCCCCGACCCGCGCCGCCCTGCTGACGGCCGGCTACGCGGTCGAGGGCGTCCAGCTCGCGGCGTCCCGGATCGCCGCACTGCCCGACGGCACCGTGCGCCTCGCGGCCACCAACCCGATCACGATCATCTGGGGAGTCCACACATGATCGCCCTGTTCGCCGTCACGGCCGCCGGGCGTCGCGCCGCGGCCGAGGTGGCCGCCGCGACCGGCGCCTCGGTGCAACCGCTCGACGAGCTGTCCGTGCTGTGGCCCGAGCTGGACGGCGCAGTGTTCTTCCTGGCCACGGGCGCCACAGTGCGGTTGATCGCTCCGCTGCTCGCCGACAAGCGCACCGACCCGGGCGTTGTCTGTGTGGACGAGGCACGCCGGTTCGCCGTCGCGCTCACCGGCGGGCACGAGGGCGGGGCCAACGCGCTCGCCACCCGTGTCGCCGCGGTGCTCGGAGCCGGACCGGTGATCACCACGGCGTCCGACGCGGTCGGCAGTGCGGGTCTCGACGAGCTGGTGGCGCTGTTGGCCGCGCAGGTGGACGGCGATCTCGCCGCCGCCGGGACCGCTCTGCTCGACGGCGCTGCGAGCGTCGAGAACCCGCTCGGGTTCCCCCTCCCGCCGCTGCCGCCCGCGACGGGGGTGCCACGCCACACGATCACGATCACCGACCGGCTCGCACCCGGACCCCGACCCACGGGCGCGGAGATCCCGACGACTGGCGCAGACCCCGGCTCGCGCGCGTCTGGGGCCCGACTCGCGGGCACGGAGACCCCGACTCGCGGGACTCTCGGGGCGGGGACTCTCGGGGCGGGGACTCCGGGGGCGGGGCGCACCGTGCTCGTGCCGCCGACGCTCGTGGTCGGGATCGGGAGCGCCCGGGGGGTGTCTGCTGCCGCGGTCGCCGAAACGCTGCGCCTGCTGGAGACCGAGCACGGGTTCGACCTGCGGGCCGTCCGCAGCTACGCCAGCGTCGACGTCAAATCCGACGAGGAAGGCATTCTCGCCGCGATAGCGCCCGCCGCACTGCGCACCTATCCGGCGGCGGTGCTGGCCGCCGTCGAGGTGCCGAACCCGAGCGAGGTCGTGCGCCTCCAGGTCGGTACACCGAGCGTCGCCGAGGCCGCCGCGCTGCACGCCGCCACCGAGCTGGCCGGTGGGGCGCCGGTCGAGCTTGTCGTCGAGAAGATCAAGGGCGACAACGTCACCGTCGCCGCCGCCCGGATCCGGCCCCGCGGCCGGCTGGCGATCGTCGGGCTCGGGCCGGGCGCCGCCGACCTGCGCGTCCCGCGGGCCGACGCCGAGCTGCGCCGCGCGTCGATCGTGGTGGGGCTGGACCAGTACGTCGACCAGATCGCGCACCTGCTCCGACCCGGCACCGAGATACGGGCCAGCGGGTTGGGCGAGGAGGAGCAGCGCGCCGCCGACGCCGTGGCGCTGGCCGCGAAGGGCCATGCGGTGGCGCTGATCGGCTCGGGTGACGCCGGGGTGTACGCGATGGCCAGCCCCGCGCTACAGGGCGCGGGCGATGACATCGGCGCGAGATTCGACGTCGTCGGTGTGCCGGGGGTGACCGCCGCGCTCACCTCGGCGTCACTGCTGGGGGCGCCGCTGGGCCACGACCACGTGCTGATCTCGTTGTCGGACCTGCACACCCCGTGGCCGGTGATCGAGCAGCGGGTGGCCGCCGCGGCCGCCGCCGACCTCGTGACCTGCTTCTACAACCCGCGCAGCCGCGACCGGCACTGGCAGCTCGGTGCCGCGCTGGACGCGTTCCGGGCGCACCGCCCGCCGACGACGCCGGTGGGGGCCGTGCGCCAGGCCGGCCGGCCCGGGCAGCGGGTGTGGACGCTGCCGCTGGCCGAGTTCGACCCCGGCGAGGTCGACATGCTGACGACGGTGGTCGTCGGCTCGTCCGCGACCCGCATGGTGGCGGGCCGGATGGTGACGCCGCGCGGATATCGCTGGAGCTGAGCTACCTCATGGCGACAGGCGGCCGGTCTGGTCGGCCGCCTGCTGGTTGCTCGACACCAATGGTCCGCCGTCGATCACCCGCGATGACGGGGTGATCGGCGTTCGGGGTCGAGGAAGGCCGCGAGTGCGTGCAGCCTGTGCCGGGTCTCGTATCGGAACACCGCCAACGCCACCGGCTCGATCAGGCGCCGGGCCCATGCCGGACGGCCGGTGAAGGTCAGCGTGTAGACGGCTTCGCTGCGACCTTCGGGCAGTTGCTTGTGCCGGATGGAGGCGCTCCAGTTCGCGAAGAACGGGGCAGCGCCGACCAGGGTGACGGCGGCGAGCTCGGGGGGCCGGAACGTCACGTAGCGGGTGCGGAAGGAGAACCCACCCAGCGCGCGGCGGGCGGTGCAGACGGCCACCGCGCCGGGGCCTGCCGTGGCGGTGCCCTCGAGCCGGGCCGCGCGCAGCAGGGTGTCCCATTCGAGGCGCCGGTCGTAGTCGTGGAGCAGGTCGAAGACCACCTCGGCTGGAGCCGGCATCTCGACCGCTACTCGTGCGTGCGCCACCACGGGAGCAGCGTAAGCCCCGCGGACGTGTAGCGCGCCGATTCCGGGTCGCGGGGGAGGTCGGTCGCGCCGATCCGTGCTGCGCAGCCGTGCGGGTTATGCTCGACCGTCGAACGGCTGCGTGGGAACCCGGTGTGATCCCGGGACGGTCCCGCCACTGTGCCTCGAGCTCCGTTGACATCGGAGCTCCCGGCAAACCGGGTGAACACCCGGGGAAGTCAGACCCCGCGCAGTCTGACCACCTGTCCCCATCCGGGCGAGGACACCCGGGGAGGAGTTACCTGTGCGCACTGGCGTGCATCCCATCGAGGTCGAGTCGTACGCGATCCTGCGTACGCGCCTCGACACCTCCGATCTCCCTCCGCTGATCCGCGCGGTCGTCGAGCGTGTCGTGCATACCAGCGCCGACCCGAGCTGGGCCGGTGACCTGGTGTGCGACGAGGACGCGCTGCGCGCCGGTCGCGCCGCGCTGCTCGGCGGCGCTGCGCTGATCACCGATGTGCGGATGGTGGCCGTCGGCGTCACGGCCCGGCCGTCGACGGTGGCCCTCGATCTGGTCACGCCGGATCTGGTCCCCGCAGGCATGACGCGCTCCGCCGCCGGCATCCGCGCGGCCGTGCGCCGGCACCCCGTCGGCGCGGTGTGGGCCATCGGCAACGCCCCCACCGCGCTGGTCGAACTGCTGCGCTGCGCCGCCGAGGGGCTGGTCGTCGCCTCGCTCGTGGTGGGGCTGCCGGTCGGTTTCGTCGGTTCGGTGGCGGCGAAGGCGGCGCTGCGGGCGGCCGGGTTGCCTGCCGTGTCGAACCGTTCCGAACGCGGGGGTGCCGCGGTCGCGGCCGCCGCCGTCAACGCACTGCTGTATTTCGAGGAGAACTGATGAGCGCGGCACCACTGATGCTCGTCGGCCACGGCACGGTGGATACCGCGGGTGTGGCCGAATTCGTGGCATTCACCGGCCGTCTGCGCGGGCTGCTCGGCATCGAGGGGGTCGACGTCGACGGCGGCTTCATCGAGCTCTCCCAGCCCACGGTGCACCAGGCCTGGACCGCGCTGTCCGGCCGGGGCCATTCGACGATGGCGGCCGTGCCGATGGTGCTCGTCGGCGCCGGGCACGCCAAGGGCGACATCCCGGCCGCACTGGCGCGCGAGGTTGTGCGCGACCCGGCCACCGGCTACGTGTTCGGCCGCCCGCTCGGCCCGCACCCGGTGCTGCAGGAGATCCTCGCCGACCGGATCACCACCGCGTTGGGTGCCGACGAACAGGACGGCACCGCGGTGCTGCTCGTCGGCCGTGGCTCCACCGACCCCGACGCCAACGCCGAGGTCGCCAAGGTCGCACGGCTGCTGCAGGAGGGCAGACCCTACGACTTCGTGGAGCCCGCGTTCGTGTCACTGGCCCGCCCCGACGTGGCCACCGGGCTCGCGCGCTGCCGGGCGCTGGGTGCGCGCCGTGTCGTCGTCGCGCCGTACTTCCTGTTCGACGGGGTTCTGCCGCGTCGCGTCGTCGACCAGGCCCGGGCGTTCGCCATCGAGCACCCCGACATGGACGTGCGCACCGCGGGCCATCTCGGTGACTGCGCGGAGCTCGCCGGGATCGTGGTGGAGCGCTACCGGGAGGCGCTGGTGGGCGACATCCGGATGAACTGCGACACCTGCGCCTACCGCGTGTTGCTGCCCGGGTTCGAGGACAAGCTCGGCGCCCCGCAGACCCCGCACCACCATCCCGACGACCCGGCGCAGGGACACGGGTCGGGGCACGGACACGGGTCGGCGGCGAGCACATGAACATGATCGACCACTACCTCGTCGGACTTGATCTCGCCGGGCGCCGCGTCGTCGTCGTCGGCGGCGGAACGGTGGCGCAGCGCCGCGTTGTGGGCCTGCTCGCGGCGGGCGCCGACGTCGAGGTGGTGGCACCGGCGATCACCCCGGCCGTGGAGGGCATGGCTGCGGCGAAGGAGCTGCGCTGGACGGCTCGTGGCTACCTCGACGGCGACCTCGACGGGGCCTGGTACGTGATCGCCTGCACCGACGTCGCCGCGGTCAACGCGGCGGTGGGCGCCGAGGCGGAGCGCCGGCGGATCTTCTGTGTCCGGGCCGACGAGGCGCCTGCCGGCTCCGCGGTCACCCCGGCGGTGGGGCGGCATGACGGCCTGACGGTCGGCGTGCTGGCCGGGCGGCGCCCGCGCCGCTCGGCCGCTGTGCGCACCGCGTTGGTGGAAGCGCTGCAGACCGGGCTCGTGGACGACTCGGCAGAACCCGTGCGTCCCGGCGTCGCGCTGGTCGGCGGCGGGCCCGGTGACCCGGAGCTGATCACCGTGCGGGGCAGGCGACTGCTCGCCCGGGCGGACGTCGTGATCACCGACCGGCTCGGCCCGCGCGACCTGCTCGACACGCTCGCCCCGCACGTCGAGGTGATCGATGCGTCGAAGATCCCCTACGGGCGGGCGATGAACCAGGCCCGCATCAACGAGCTGCTCATCTCCCACGCCCACGCCGGGAAGTTCGTGGTTCGACTCAAGGGCGGCGACCCCTACGTCTTCGGCCGTGGGTTCGAGGAGGTGCTCGCCTGCGCCGAGGCGGGCGTGGCGGTCACCGTCGTACCGGGCGTGACCAGCGCGTTCGCCGCCGCAGCAGCCGCCGATGTGCCGGTGTCGCACCGGGGGGTGGCGCACGAGATCGTCGTGGTGTCCGGGCACGTGGCCCCCGGTGACCCGCGCAGCCTCGTCGATTGGCCTGCGCTCGGGCGCCTGCGCGGCACCGTCGTCCTGATGATGGCGGTGGAGCGGATCGGGGCGTTCGCCACGGCGCTGATCGAGGGCGGCCGCCCGGCCGACACTCCCGTAGCGGTGGTGCAGGACGGCACGATGCGCATCCAGCGCTCGGTCCGGGCCACCCTGGCGACGGTGGCCGAGGTGGTGCGCGAGCACGAGATCAGCCCGCCCGCCGTGGTGATCGTCGGCCCGGTGGCCGGGCTCGTCGCCGAACCGGTGACCACCTGATCGGTTCGGGTCGTCCGGATCGGAGCGAGCGGCACCCCGGGTCGTATCGACACGTCCGCGTCGCCCTCATGGGTGCCCCCCGGGGGTGGCGCCGCCACCGTGGGCATACTGCGGAGGGTGGCCGTCATCGCGGCTGCCGATCTGTTCGAGGTCCTGTATCGGCTACCTGAGAGGGGTCATCGGATGAAGTCCGGCGAGTTGCACGACCACGACGATGCGGGCTCGCTGCTGGACCTGACCGTCCGTGAACTGCTGGACGCCGTGGCCGCCCGGACCACGGCGCCCGGGGGCGGGGCGGCGGCCGCGCTGGCAACCGCGCTCGCGGCGGCGCTCGCGGGGATGGCCGCGCGGTTCACCGATACGGCAGCCGCGGCAGCCGCGGCCGAGCAGGCCGATGCGCTGCGGGCCCGGGCCGAGCCACTCGCCGACGCCGACGCGGCGGCCTACGGCGAGTTCATGACGGCGCTGCGGCTGCCGCGCGACAACCCCACCCGGGCCGACCGGGTCGCGCGCAGCCGTAACGGCGCCGCCGGGGTGCCGGCGGAGATCGCCGAGGTGGCCAACGCGGTGTCGGAGCTGGCTGCGGGGCTGGCCCGGGACGGTAACCCGAACCTGCGCGGTGACGCGATCGCCGCCACCCTGCTGGCCGCGGCGGCCGCCGGGACCGCGGCCGAACTGGTCGCGGCGAACGCCGTCGGCACGCAGAGTGATCCGCGTCTGGAACGGGCCCGCGAGGTCGCCGTCGCGACGCGGCAGCGCGCCATCGAGGTGTCGTGACCGACGACCCGACAACGCAGATCAGAGGGTGAGCAGCCGGTCGAAGAAGCTGCGGTAGCGGCGCAGCGCGAGCCGCAGTTCCTCGGTCGAGGTCTCGTCGGCGTCGAGGCCGTGCTCGATATCGCGGCGCTGCTCGCGGAACAGCGTCTCCAGTTCCTTCAGCAGCTCGTCCACCAGCGCGTCCGCCTCGACGACCGCTCGGCGCGGCTCGTCGACGAACGTGCCCTTGATCGCGTCCCACCGCGACCCGTAGGAGTCCACCCGCTCGGCGGACACCAGGCGCTCGCGGCCGTCGGTGTCGGTGCCCGACCCGCGCCCGCCCGCATTCTCCGCACCGGAGCGGTCGCGGGTCACCCGGTCACCGCCGGCGGTGTCGGAAGTGTGATCCCTGGCCGCACCCGTCCCGGCATTGCGGGTCGGGTCGTCGTGGGTTCCGTTGCGTCGTGGCTCATCGGGACGTGTGCCGTCGAGAGGGGGCTCGCTGCCGGGGCGCGGGATGTCGGTGTGCTGGTCGGGAATGCTCATCGGGACTGCTCCTCGGTGGCGGCGGTGTCGGCAGGGTGGCGGCCGTTGCTGTGGGAATTTGCGGGTCCGTGCCCGAGCAGGAGGGCGTCGACGAGCTCGCGGTAGGACGCGACGGCGTGCCGCTGCTGCTCGGTATCGGCCGTTCCGTGCTCGACCGCCGCACGGACGGCTTGGGCCTCGCGGTAGTGCTGGACGACCTCGGGGTGCTCCACCGACACGTCCTCCGCGCGGCGGTCCTTGTCGTCGGCAGGGTCTCCGACGGGGTAGCCGCGGGTGCGCATGATGTCGGCGACCAACCTGTCGGCGTCGCGGACGGACTGCACGGGGTCGTCGACGAACCCGCGCTGGATGGCGTCCCAGGACGCCTGGAAGCGGTCGCGCTCCTCGGGCCGCAGGTCTCGCACATCGAGCTTGTCGTGGCGCTTCTCGCGTTCGGTGAGCTGTGCCTCGGCATCGCGGCGGTTGCCGGTCTCGCTGACACTGCGCTCGTACTCGGGCCCGTAGTGCTCCTGGAGCCGCTCGGAATTGCGGCGTCGGGACACCAGGAAACCGGCTGCGGCGAGGGCGAGCACCAGCAGCACGATGACGACGACGATCAGGATGATCACGGTGGGTTCCACCGGGGCACCTCTCGTTATGTGTGGTGGTCGACTCACTCGATCGAGTGAATCGTAGGGAGCGGTTCCCGGATACCGGGGTTCGTCAAACCTGTGTGTGGTTCTCTCTGCGCCACACTTCGTTGACCGCGGTGTCGGGGCTGTGGTGTTGTTCCCCGGACGGCAGTGCAGGAAGCCGGTGGCCATGGGTTCCCATGTGCGCAGCCGGCGCGGTCCCGCCACTGTCATCGGGGAGCGGACGCCCACCCTCGCGACCACTGCCGACCGTCCTGATGTGACGACGGCGGCCGGAAGTCGGGCGGCCCGTGTCGATCCGGGAGCCAGGAGACTCGCTGCCGTCGTACTGCTGCCGACACCGAGGGCGTGGACCCTCGAGGAGGAGTCACGATGGCGCCCGCCGTCCTGCTGTTGTCCACCGCTGACACGGAACTGCTCGCGGCCCGGGCCTGCGGCCAGCCTTACCGCACCGCCAATTCCGCCCGCGTCGAACCTGCCGGGCTGCCGGCGCTGCTCGACGGTGTCGCGGTGGTGGTGCTGCGGCTGCTCGGTGGGCGCCGGGCCTGGCCCGAGGGCGTCGACGCGCTGGTGGCCTCAGGCCTCCCGGTCGTGCTGCTGGGTGGGGAGCCGTCCCCGGACGCCGAGCTGATGGCTGCATCCACGGTGCCCGGCGGCGTCGCGGCCGAGGCGTTCGCCTACCTCGTGGCCGGCGGGCTGGACAACCTCCGCGAGCTACACCGCTTCCTGTCCGACACGGTGCTGCTCACCGGCGAGGGTTTCGCGCCGCCTGCCCCTGCACCCGAGTTCGGTGTGCACGGCGGGCGTGCGCAGGTCCCCGACCGCCCGACCGTGGGTGTGGTGTTCTACCGGGCGCACGAGCTCAGTGGCAACACCGCGTTCGTCGAGACACTGTGCGACGCGATCGAAGCCCGCGGTGCCAACGCGCTGCCGGTGTTCTGTGGGTCGCTGCGGGGAGCCCAGCCGGCCCTGATGGATCTGCTCGGCACGGTGGACGCGCTGGTCGCGACGGTGCTGGCGGCCGGCGGCACCGTCGCCGCGGGCGCGAGCGCGGGTGGTGAGGAGGACGCCTGGGACGCCGGTGCGCTCGCCGCCCTCGACGTCCCGGTGCTGCAGGGCCTGTGCCTGACGACGTCGCGTGCCACCTGGGCCGACTCCGACGCGGGGCTCTCACCGATGGACGCGGCCATGCAGGTCGCCATCCCCGAGTTCGACGGCCGGCTCATCACGGTGCCGTTCTCGTTCAAGGCCCTGCCCGATCCTCCCGGCCACCTCGGCGACGACATCCCGGTCTACCGGGCCGATCCGGAACGGGCCGCGCGGCTGGCCGGGCTCGCCGTGCGGTTCGCGTCGCTCAGGCGAACCCCGGTGGCGGAGCGGAAGCTCGCGATCGTCCTGTCGTCCTATCCGACGAAGCACGCCCGGGTCGGCAACGCGGTCGGGCTCGACACCCCGGCCTCGGCCGTCGTGCTGCTGCGGGCGCTGCGCGAGGCGGGCTACGTCGTCGGTGAGTTCCCCGGCGACATCTCCGGGGACTCCGACGAGCTGATCCACACGCTGATCGCCGCGGGCGGGCACGACGTGGAATGGCTCACCGAGGAGCAGCTCGCCTCGGCGAAGGCGCGGGTACGGCTCGACGACTACCGCCGTTGGGTCGACGCACTCCCGAGCACCCTGACCGACCGGGTCCGCGAGCACTGGGGCGAGCCCCCCGGCTCGCTCTACGTCGACGGATCCGACATCGCGCTGGCCGCGCTGCGGTTCGGCAACGTGCTCCTGATGATCCAGCCCCCGCGCGGGTTCGGGGAGAACCCGGTGGCGATCTACCACGACCCGGACCTGCCGCCCTCGCACCACTACCTGGCGGCCTACCGCTGGCTCGCGGAGTCATCGGATCGTGGCGGGTTCGGCGCCGACGCCGTGATCCACCTCGGCAAGCACGGCACGCTGGAATGGCTCCCCGGGAAGGGCCTCGGGCTGGGTGCGGACTGCGCGCCCGACGCGGTGCTCGGCGAGCTGCCGCTGGTGTACCCGTTCATCGTCAACGACCCCGGCGAGGGCACCCAGGCCAAGCGCCGCGCGCACGCGACCGTCGTCGATCACCTGGTACCGCCGATGGCCCGCGCCGACACCTATGGCGAGATGGCGAAGCTGGAGCAGTTGCTCGACGAGTACGCGACCGTCGCCGCGATGGACCCGGCAAAGTTGCCCGCGCTGCGCGTCCGGATCTGGGAGGTCGTGACCGCCGCGCAGTTGCACCACGACCTGCACGTGGACGCCGCGCCGGGTGAAGAGGCGTTCGATGACTTCGTCCTGCACATCGACGGCTACCTGTGCGAGATCAAGGACGTCCAGATCCGCGACGGCCTGCACATCCTCGGTGGCGTGCCAGAGGGGGAGGCGCAGGTCAACCTGGTGCTGTCGATCCTGCGTGCGAGCCAGGTGTGGGGCGGGAAGCGCGCCCTCCCCGGCCTCCGCGCGGCGATCGCGACCTGGGCCGGCCTCGACGAGCAGGCGCTCCTGGCCGCGCCCGGCAAGCCTCTGCACGAGCTGCGTGAGATCGCCGCAGACCCGGACCCGGACGGGCCGGGCGGGAGTGCCGTTCACACGAGCGGCGCTCGCGCGGCGCTCGCGCGGCTCGTCGGCATGGCGGGAGAGCCCGCTGTCAGCGGGGCGGACCTCGTCGATGTGCTCGAGCGGGTCGCCCGCACGCTGGTCGAGGGGGTGCAGGCGCGGGGGTGGACCGGCGCGGCCGCCGTCGTGCGCGAGGTGCTGGGCGAGGAGGTCGCCCCCGTCGTGGCAGTGCTCGAGTTCGGCTGCGCGGAGGTCGTGCCCCGGCTTAACCGCACCACCGACGAGATCGCGGGCGTGCTCCATGCCCTGGACGGCGGGTACGTCCCCGCCGGGCCGTCGGGATCGCCTACCCGCGGGCTGGTCAACGTGCTGCCGACGGGGCGGAACTTCTACTCCGTCGACCCGAAGGCGATCCCGTCGCGCAGCGCGTGGGAGATCGGGACCGCGCTGGCCGACTCGCTGATCGCACGGCACCTCGCCGACACGGGTACGTATCCGAGGAGCGTGGGGCTCACGGTGTGGGGCACGTCCGCCATGCGCACCCAGGGTGACGACATCGCGGAGATCCTCGCTCTGATCGGCTGCCGGCCGGTGTGGGACGACGCGTCGCGGCGAGTCACGGGGTTCGAGATCATGCCGCTCGGACGTCCCCGAATCGACGTCACCGTCCGGATCTCCGGGTTCTTCCGGGACGCGTTCCCGCACGTCATCACGTTGCTGGACGACGCGTTCGCCGCGGTCGCGGAGCTGGACGAGCCGGATAACTACCTCCGGGAACACGTCGAGGCCGACGTCGCGACCCACGGCGACCGGCGGCGTGCCACGTCGCGCATCTTCGGCTCGAAGCCGGGCGCCTACGGGGCCGGGCTACTGCCACTGATC
>JBKJPD010000271.1:0-2942 GCA_046595345.1 Pseudonocardia sp. | reverse complement strand
CCTTGATCCCGACGTCGATCGCGATCACGCCGTCCTTGACGTGCTCGCCGGTGATGAGGCCGGGACCCCCGGCAGCCACGATGAGGATGTCGGCGCGCGCCCGTCGCAACAACACCCGTGGCCTGCCCTGCCCGTGGCCGCGATGTAGTCGGCCGACAGCCACATCCTTCTGAGTCAGCCCCCACCCGACGCGGCCCGCCGGGGTCGTCCCGTGCCGGGACCCCCACGGCGCAGCGCCCGATGCTCAGAACCCTGAGCTGGTCCTGACACTCACGCCGACCCGGTCGGCGATCCGACAGGCGAGCGCGACGATCGTCAGCGTCGGCCCGACGGCGCCGCCGGTCGGGAAGACCGCGCTGCTCGCGACGTAGAGATTCGCACACCCGTGGACGCGGCAGTCGGGGTCCACGACGCCGGTGCGTGGAGTGTGCGACATCGCCAGGAGACCCATCTGGTGGGTGCCGTCGGTGAACGGCCGATGGTCGATGGTTCCGACGTCGTCCAGTGCGACGGCGCCGAGGCCGGCACGCTCGAACTCCTGCCCGATGAGGATCATGCTGGTCCGGATCCTGGTCCGGTCCTCGGCCGAGACGGTGTAGGCGACGTGGAGCCGGCGCTGGCCCAGCGCGTCACGCTCCCGCGCGAGCGTCACGCGGTTTGCGGGGTTCGGAGACTGTTCGGCGTCGAACCGCAGCCGACACCACGCGGTGTCGAGCGGCATGAATGAGGGCAGGATCCGCCGGCCGGTCAGTCGCGGCCATGCCCACGAGGCGGCGAAGCGGCCGACCCGCCGCCATTCGGTGGCGACGTTACCCACGTGGCGGCCGAGCCCGGCCGTACCAGCGAACGCGACGTGCGTGCCGGCAGCCTTGAACCCCAGCCGGGCCCGGGCGAGAGCGTAGTAGGTCAGGGAGAACGTCGAGAGCAACCCGTCACCGTGCACGGGGTCCATCGGGTCGGCGAACCACAGCGCGGCCTTGAGGTTGCCCAGGCCGTGGCGCCGCTGGACGTCCGGGGTCAGGGCGAGCATTCGGCGGGCGTACACGCCGTCACGGGTCTTGGCATAGCCGAGGCCGAGGCCGCGGCCCGCGTCATGGAGCACGACGGTACCGACCTCGCCGACCGGGTGGGTCATGTAGTTCCGTCCGACCTGGTCGTAATCGTTGCCGATACCGGTCGGTGTCTGGGTATCGGACGCCAGCAGGATCCGGGCCGACTCGAGCCCGCCGGCCGCGAGGACGTAGACCTGCGCCCGGACGTCGATCTCCACACCGGGTCGCGGGGCGACGACCGCGCCGACGATCGCGCCGCTGATCGGGTCGCGGTCGAGCCGGACCACAGTGGCCTCAACCAGAACCCGGACGTTCGCGGCATGAGCCAACGCGGTCATCCGCCCGGCATAGGTGGTCGGTGGGCTCCACCGCCACAACCGGTCCCAGTCCAGGGTCTTCGACGAGTCGCCCGGGCCGCCTTCCGTCGGCCAGGAGTCGGCCGCCGAATACTCGCAGTATCCGGCGTCAAGGTGGCGCTGCGCCCGCTCGTAGTACGGCCGCAGCTCCGCGCTGGTGATCGGCCAACCGCTGCCGGGGATCCACTCCCGCACCGCCAGGTCGATGTCGTCCAGGGGAGCGCACCGGCCGCCCCAGACCGCACTGGTCCCACCCAACCGCTTCTGGCGGACCGTCTCGAGGGCGTCGTGCCCCTGGTCGACCAGCCCGCGGTAGGTGTCGTCGTGGTGTCGGCTGAAGCGTCGCCCACCTCCCTCCAGGACGATCACGTCCACCCCACGCGCAGCGAGCTCCTCGGCGACCGTGGCACCGGCGGGACCCGACCCGATCACGCATACCGTCGCGGTGAAACGGGTGCCGGCACTCACCACCCCGGCATCGATCAGCGTGATCAGATCCTCCAGGCGACGGTGCGGCGGCTCCCTGACGGTGCCGACGTTCGCTGTGCTGTGGCGACACTAACCCTGTCAAACCAGGTACACGCCGAGGCCCAGGTCGGTCGCGTCGCCCGCGGCAGGGCATGATCGTCGGCTCGGATTCTTGGCTGAGCAGTCTCAGCGGCCGGTGAAGCGTGGGGGTCGCCGCTCGGCGAACGCCGATGCGCCCTCCTTCGCGTCCGCGGAGCGCATGATCTCTCGCGCCGCCTCGTCCTCGATCCGGAAGGCCTCGGTAAGGGTGAGACCCGGGGACGCCCCGCCCACACGCTTGACGGCACGCACCGCCAGCGGCGCGTTCGCCGCGATGCGAGCGGCCATGCCCAACGCGCGGGCCATGGCCTCGCCGGGCGGCACGACGGCGTTCACGAGGCCGACGTCGTAGGCGCGCTGCGCCGCCAGCGCGGATGCACCCGCCCCGCCTCCCGGCGCCACCGGCCGGCAACGCCACCTGTGGACCGGCCTCACCGCTGCCCAGCAGGAACAGATCCTGCGCGATCACCCCAACTGGATCGGGAACCTCGACGGCATCCCCGGCACCGCCCGGGACAAAGCCAACCGGGCCCCACGGCGCGGTGGTGTTCGTCCACTCAATCCAGCAGTACCCCATCCCAGGGGGGTGGGGTAAGGCCCGACACGGACGGCACGCACGTGACGCATCCGAGGAAATAACACCATCGGGTGAACCGATCGGCTTCCGGAACCGTCGTGCGGAGTGTCGGGCTCATCCGGCACACCCCCCTTGGGAGACTTTGTGACCTCACGTCGGAACATCCACCGCACCGCCCTCATGTGCGGGGCCGCCACCGTCGCCCTGTTCACCGCTCTGATGCCCGTAGGCGTCGCCGCCGCCTCGGAGCCGGGCGGGGGCGGCGGCCCGGACGTCAGCCTGACCTCCGCCGTCGAAGGTGACGCGCTGGCCCCTGGCGTCGGGCTTCCCGGCAAGGGCAGCGCCACCGACGGCAGCGGCTTCGTCATCAACATCGAGGCGCAGACCCGC
>JBKJPD010000209.1:0-5242 GCA_046595345.1 Pseudonocardia sp. | reverse complement strand
CCCTGGGGCCACCGACGCCGAGATGTTCGACGCGCTGGAAAGGGCACGTCTGGGCGAACTCCTCGCGACGCTGCCCGACGGGCTCGAGACGGTGGTGGGGGAGCGAGGCTACCGGCTCTCCGGCGGGGAGCGCCAGCGCCTGACCATCGCGCGACTGTTGCTCGCCCGGCCGCGGGTGGTGATCCTCGACGAGGCCACCGCCCACCTGGATTCCGAATCCGAGGCCGCCGTGCAAACCGCACTGGTGGCAGCGCTGGAGGGCCGCACGGCGATCGTCATCGCGCACCGGCTCTCCACCATCCGGGCGGCCGATCAGATCGCGGTCGTGGAGCACGGTGCCGTCGTGGAACGCGGTACACACGACGAACTGCTCGCCGCCGGCGGTCGCTACGCGGTGCTGTACCGCACGCAGTTCGCCGGTGACGGATCCGCGGACGTCCGGCCCGGAGCGTTCGCGGGTGTCGGCGGGGTCGAGTGCGGTATCAACGGATGCACGGTGCGTCATCGCGAGGAACACCTCGTGGGATGAGCAGGGGTGGCCGGTCCGGCCCTATTGTGGTCCGGTGACGCCGGATCGGTCGGACTTCGTCCTCGACGAACAGCTGTGCTTTGCACTCCATTCGGCCTCTCGGGCCATGACAGGTTGCTACCGACCACTTCTCGAGGACATCGGGCTGACCTACAGTCAGTACGCCGTGATGGTGGTGTTGTGGGAGCACCGGAGCGTGACTCTCGCGTTCCTGTGCGGGGCACTGCAGCTCGACAGCGGAACCCTCTCGCCGCTGCTGAAGCGGCTGGAGGCCGAGGAGCTGATCACCCGTCGACGCAGGCGGGAGGACGAGCGGACGATGCAGCTCACCCTCACCCCGGCCGGCTGGGGTCTCCGGGACCGTGCAGCGGCGATCCAGTCGCGGGTGCAGGAGGCCACGGGCCTCACCCCGGCCGAGCTGGCCACGATGCGCGACGACCTGAATGCGCTGGCCGGGCGGCTGCGTGCGGCGAAGCTGCTGCCCGACGTCGTGTCCTGACCGGTGCGGCCCGGCCGGAGGGTGTCCACGGCTGGAGGGTGTTCACAGCTGGAGGGTGTTCACGGGTACGGCGACGCGCCGGGACGTCGTCGGCCCGGCGCATCAGTCCGCGATCGCCCTGGTCAGGACGCGGTGACCACTTCTGATCGGTACCTCTCGATGATCTCCATGAACTCCTTGTGCTCGGTGCTGGGCACACCGAGGAAGCTCAGGGTGGAGGCGATCTCCAGGGCGACCGCGTCGAACTGTTCGCCGTTGATCTGGAGCCCGTCGTGGGTCATCACCATGTCCCGGCCGGGGTAGCACTTGGGCCCGCCGGCGGCCTCGATCGACCACGCCGTGACCAGGAACTTGTAGCCGGGCGCGTTCGCGGGGTTGCCGTGGTGGACATGCGTCCCTTCGTTGGCGTTGACCGAGACGTTCGCGAAGAGCCGGTCGACGAGCACGTCGACGGCACCCGCGATGGCGTACGCGCCGCCCAGTCGGTCGTACAGGGACTCATCGGCCATGGTGATCTCCATCTGTTCGTGGTGGGGGGTGGGGGCACGTCTGTAATCGCAGTCACTGTTGCGGGGCACCGGTCGGAAGTCAATGGTGCACAACCGAATTTGCCCGTTCGGAACACCCGCGTCAGCGCCGGACGGCAGCCTCGACGAGATCCAGAACCGCCTCCAGGTCACCGGCAGGCAGGCCCATCACCAGATGGGAGACCAGGCCCTCCAGCACCAGCTCCAGGAATTGGGCGAGGACGGGGACCGTGACGTCGTCGCGCAGCGTCCCGGCTCGCGCCTGGCGGTCGAGACGCTCGCGGGTGGCGCGGGTCAGCGCGGCCGAGTACGAGCTCCAGCGCTCGCGGAACTCCACGTCGGTGCGCAGCCGCCGCGAGACCTCCAGGCGGGTGCCCAGCCAGTCGCGGTCATGCTCCGACGGGTCGGCCAGCAGGTCGCGCATCACCTGCACGAGGCCCTGCTCGGCGACGACATCGGCCATCCGGCCGGCGTCCTGCTCGGCGAGGGCGAGGAACAGGGCGTCCTTGTCGCGGTAGTGATGGAAGATCGCTCCGCGGGACAGCCCGGTGATGTGTTCGAGGCGGCGGACGGTGGCGCCCTCGTAGCCGTAGCGGGCGAAGCACGCGCGAGCGCCGTCGAGAATCTGCTGGCGGCGGGCGGCGAGCTGATCGGTGCTCACGCGGGGCATCGGACCAGCGTAGCGGGAAGCCGGACGGACGTACGGTTTGAGAAACGTTCCCTACGGTTTGCTCACACCCCTCCTCCTGAGGATCTGCATTCGGCCCCGGGCGCGGGTAGCGTCGTTCTGCGTGACTCAGACCCCGGGGATCGCGGTGGTCGCTTCGGCGAGCACCGTTGCGAAGCAGCAGGTACCCGACGCCGGCCTGACAGTTCTGCGCGACTGCGCAGACGCCGAGGCCTACGTGGCGTCGGTGTGCTTCAAACATGGACCGCCCCGCCTCGTCGGGGTCGAGCTCGAATGGCTACTCCACGACGTCGCCGCGCCGGAGGCCCCGGTCGACGTCGCGGAACTCGCAGCCGCACTCGGCCCGCATGCCCCCACCACGCTCGACCCGTCGGCCCCCGCACAACCGCTGCCCGCGGGCTCCACCGTCACCGTCGAGCCGGGCGGCCAGATCGAACTCGCCAGCCTGCCGCTCCCCGATCTCGCCGGGCTGCTGCGCACCGTGGAATCCGACACCGCCGTGCTGCACGGCCTCCTTGCCGCCCGCGGCCTGCGCGCCCTGTCTCGTGCGGCCGACCCGCACCGGCCCCCCGTCCGGGTACTGGACCTCCCGCGCTACCGGGCGATGGAACAGGCCTTCGACCGCATCGGCACCCACGGCCGACCTGCGATGTGCTCCACCGCGGCGGTCCAGGTGTGCCTCGACGCGGGGCAGGGCGCCGATATCGCCCGCCGCTGGGCGGCGTTGCACGCGGTCGGTCCGGTGCTGCTCGCCGCGTTCGCGAACTCGCCGCGGCTGAACGGGCGTGCCACCGGCTGGAAGTCCTCGCGCTGGGCGAGCTGGTTGCGCGCCGATCCGGCCCGCACGGAGCCGCCGGCTGCCGACCACTGCGACGGCGCCGATCCGGCCGAAGCCTGGGCGCGTCGGGTGCTGGGCAGCCCGGTCCTGTGCGTGCGCCGGGCCGGCGGGTGGTACGTGCCCGAGCGCCTCACTTTCGCCGACTGGGTGCGCGGTGCACTGCCGGAGCGCCCGACCACGGCCGATCTGGACTACCACGTCTCCACGCTGTTCCCGCCGGTCCGTCCGCGCGGGCACCTGGAGGTGCGCTACATCGACGCCCAGCCCGGTAGGGCCTGGGTATTGCCGACGGCGGTGCTCGTGGTGCTGCTGGCCGAACCGGCGATCACCGACCGCGTGCGCGAGATCTGCGAGCCCGCCCAGGACCGGTGGGTGATAGCAGCCCGGGACGGTCTCGGCGACCAGGTGCTCGCCCGCGCCGCCGCCGGGGTCTTCGAGCTCGCGTGTGCCCGGCTGCCGTCCGTCGGCGCGCCGGGCTGGGTGGTCGACGATCTCATCGCCATGACCGAGCAGCAGGTGCTGCGCGGGCGCTGCCCGGCTGACGATCCCGAGACCCCAGCAGGAGAACGCACGTGACCGCCAACCCCACCGGCATTCTCGACGGAGGGCTCGGTGCCGAGAAGCTGCGCACCCACGTGGCCGACCTGCTGGCCGCGTCCCGGGCACGGAGCGCCGCACTCACCGACGCCGTCGACGAGCGTGATCTCGTCGCCCAGCATTCGCCGCTGATGTCCCCGCTGGTCTGGGACCTCGCGCACATCGGCAGCCAGGAGGAGCTCTGGCTAGTGCGCGACGTCGGTGGCCGTGAGCCGCTGCGCCCCGAGATCGACGGGCTCTACGACGCGTTCCGGCATTCGCGCGCCAGCCGCGTGGAGCTGCCACTGCTCACCCCGACCGAGACCCGTTCCTACGTCGCGGAGGTCCGCGACAAGGCCCTTGACGCGCTGAGCCGCAGCCCGCTGACCGGGCGCAGGCTGGTCGAGCACGGCTTCGCATTCGGCATGATCATCCAGCACGAGCAGCAGCACGATGAGACGATGCTTGCAACGCACCAGCTCCGCATCGGTGCGCCCGTCCTGCACGCCGATGCTCCACCCGCCGGCGCAACGCTCCCGGTGGAGGAGGTCCTCGTGCCCGGTGGTCCGTTCACGATGGGCACCTCGGCCGAGCCGTGGGCGCTGGACAACGAGCGGCCCGCGCACCCGGCCCACGTCGACGCATTCGTCATCGACACCGCGCCGGTCACCAATGGCCGCTATGGCGAGTTCATCGCGGCGGGGGGTTACCAGGACCGGCGCTGGTGGACCGAGGTGGGCTGGCAGCACCGCGTCGACGCCGGGCTGGTGGCGCCCCAGTTCTGGGAACGCGACGGCTCCGCAGGTGTCTGGTATCGACGCTGCTTCGGCGTGCTGGAACCGGTGGTGGCCGACGAGCCCGTGGTACACGTGTGCTGCCACGAGGCCGACGCCTACGCCGCCTGGGTCGGCAAGCGCCTGCCGACCGAGGCGGAATGGGAGAAGGCGGCACGGTTCGACCCCGCCGGCGGGCGCTCGCGCCGCTACCCCTGGGGCGACGAGGAGCCGACTCCGGCGCACGCGAACCTCGGTCAGCGCCACCTGCGACCCGCGCCGGTCGGCGCCTACCCGCGGGGGGCGTCCGCGCTCGGGGTGCACCAGCTCATCGGCGACGTGTGGGAATGGACGTCCTCGGGTTTCCACCGCTACCCGGGCTTCGAGACCTTCCCCTACCCGGAGTACTCGGAGGTCTTCTTCGGGGGCGACTACCGGGTGCTGCGGGGCGGCTCGTTCGGTACCGACGCCTCGGTGATCCGTTCGACGTTCCGCAACTGGGACCACCCGATCCGACGGCAGATCTTCTCCGGGTTCCGGTGCGCCCGAGATGCCACCCGCGGAGACGTGGTCTAGCGGGTGTGTCGCCACATGGCCTACCTCGGCCCGGCCGCGACGCTGTCGTCGTTGGTACTGGCACCCCCACATGGGCTGCTGCGTCAGTCCTACGCGCCCGCCGACATGCGCGGGGGCGGCACCGTCAACGCCGACGGGTTCGGGGTCGGCTGGTATCCCGAGCCGGTGCAGGACGCGGTGCGTTACCGCAGCGCGTCGCCGATCTGGTCGGACCCGGCGTTCGCCGCGCTGGCCGG
>JBKJPD010000041.1:0-3557 GCA_046595345.1 Pseudonocardia sp. | reverse complement strand
GTACGTGCGGGCCTGCTCCAGCAGAGCCTCGTTCTGCTCGGGCTCCCACCGTGCCCGCATCTCCAGCAGGCGCATCGCCGCGCGCGGACGGAACGGCAGCGAGCGCTCCAGCATCGGCGCCGCAGCCTCGACGGCGGCGGCCGCGTCGTCGGCGCGGCCCAGCAGCAGGTCGCAGTCGGCGACGGCGAGCAGTGCGTGCAGCTCCTGCTCCAACTCGAGTGCGCCGCCGCCGCGGCGGGCCAGCTCGACGGCGGTCTCGGCGTGCTCGCGGGCGCGGGCGACCTGACCGAGCTCCTGCCACATCCACGACGTGGCGCACTCGATCCCGGCGCGGTAGAACGCGACCTTGTCAGCGTCGATCAGGCGCCGGGCGTTGTTCAGGGCCCGCAGCGCGCCCGCGAAGTCGCCGGTGTCGCCGCGGGCGAGCGCGGTGAAGAACAGCGTCTGCAACATCGGGCGGAACTGCCCGGTGCGCCTGCACAGCACCGCGGCCCGCCCGAGCACGGCCTTCGCCTCGGTGAACCGGTCCTGGTGCTGCAGCAGCGCCCCCCGGTAGGCGAGCGCGTGCGCCATGGTGGACTCGCCCGGATCGGCCGCGAGCACCTTCTCGTAGGCGGCGTCGGCACCGGCGTAGTCGCCGTCCCAGTGCCGGACGCGGCCCAACAGCAGCGTGGCGCTGGGCAGCGCGCCGGGTGCGGCCGCGGCCGACTCGGCGAGCTCCGTGGCCTGCTCCGCGAACTCGACGGCGATCATCGCGTCACGGGCGTAGAGGGCGGTCCAGCCGAGCTGTTCGAGGGTGCGGGCCTCCAGTTCGGTGTCGCCCAGCTCGCGGGCGATCTCGCACGCGACCTCGTGGTCATGCCGCGCGTCGTCGTGACGGCCGAGGTCGGAGCGGGCCTGGCCGCGGCGCAGCAACACCTCGGCACGAACGGCCGGGTCTACCGCGGTCCGCACAGCCTTGTCGAGCAGTTGCTCGGCCTCGATGTTGGCGAACGCCAGGTGCGCGGCGTGCGCGGCCACCATCCAGGCCCGGGCCGCGGCGTCGCGGTCACCCGCCGCGGCGAGGTGGCGCGCCGCGGTCTCCGGGCGTGCTTCGAACAGCTTCGCGGCGCGCCGGTGCCTGCTCACCCGTACCGGCTCGGGCGCCGAGTCGTAGGCGACCTGGCGGACGATGTCGTTGGGGAACCGGAACCGGTCGCCGTGGCTGACGAGCAGACCGGCGCGCAACGCCCGGCCGGCGTGGTGAGCGCCCTGCTCGACGTCGAGACCGCCGAGCACAGCCACCTCGTCGAGAGAGAACGCGACCCCCAGCACCGCGCCCTGCGCGAGCAGCAGCGCGGTCTCCTCACCGGCATGCGCGATCCGCTCGGCGACGGCCTCGTGCAGCGAACTGGGGATGGCGAACGCAGCACCGTCGGGGCCGGTGGGATGGCGTAGCAGCTCGGTGAGGAACAGCGGGTTACCGCCGGTGGAGGAGTAGAGCTGGTCGATGTCGTAGGCCAGCCCGAAGCGCTCGATCAGCACCGCGGCGTCGTCGTGGGAGAGCGGGCCCAGCTCCAGCCAGACCGCCACGTCACGCAGGGCGGCGGCGACCGGGGCGTCCTCGGAGGTCCGCTCGACGACCACCACCATCGCGCGGCTGCCGGCTCGTCCCACGTCAGGGGTGTGACCGGCGGTCCTTCCCCCGGCGGGGGCCTCCCAGTGCGAGACCAGCAGGTGCAGCGCCTCGATCGTCGACTGCCCGGCGTGCTCGGCGTCCTCGACGACGAGCAGCACCGGCCGGCGGGCGCTGAGCCGGTCGAAGAACCCGACCAGCGCGTCGAGGCTGCGCCGGTGCTCCAGCTCGGGCCCCGACCGCTCGTAGTGGACCGGTCCGACGAGGTCGGCCAGCTCCGGAACCAGCTCGGCCAGAGTTCCCAGCCGGTTGCCCGCGAGCTCGCGCACGTCAGCGGGAGCCATCCGGTGCACGACCGCACGGACGGCCTGGACCAGCGGCTGGAGGTACAGGGAGCGCTCGGCCTCGAAGCAGCCGACGACGAGCACCAGCGCCCCGGTTCGCCGCGGTCCCGCGGCGAACGCGTGGACGAGCGCGCTCTTGCCGATGCCGGCCTCACCTGCGACGACGGCGAGCACCGGCGATCCGGTGGCGGCACCCTCCCAGAGCTCGCGGAGCGTGTTGAGCTGGGCGTCGCGCCCGACCACCGGCGCCCACTCGGCGGGTGGCGCGGTGGGGTCCGGGGTCCGCGGCCGCGCGGCGGGGCTCTCCGCGCGCAGGATCGACAGGAACAGCGACTGCGTGGCCGGTGACGGGTCGCTGCCCAGCTGTTCGGACATCGCGACGCGCAGACCCCGGTAGACCACCAACGCCGTGCCGGACCGCCCGGCCCGCTGGTGGGCGAGCATGACGGTGCGGCAGGCCTCCTCGTCGACGGGATCGGCCCGCAGTGCCGCCGCGCCCACTTCGACGGCGGTGTCGTGGGCCTGCAACTCACCGGCGGCCGCGCTCCAGCAGATCCGCGCCCTGCGCAGTAGCAGGCCGACGTCGCGGCGAAGGTCGCGCACCCAGGGGTCCTCGCGTTCGTCGGCGAGTGCGACGTCGGCGTCGAGGATCCTGGCGGCCTGCTCGGCGCTGGTGGAGGCCAACGCGAAATGTCCGTGGGCGAACTCGGACTCAGCGGTCTGGACGAGCTCCGCGGCGTCGTGCAGGTCGACGTGGACACCATCGGGCACCAGCCGGTAGGCCGCGGCGGTGCCGTCGATGCGGTCGCGGCCGAGCGCCCGGCGGATCCGTGAGATGAGCGCGGCGACGTTGCGGTCTGCGTGCTCGGGTGCGTTGCCGTCCCAGAGCACGTCGACGAGGGTGTTGATCAGGACGAACTCGCCGCGCCGTTCAGCGAGTACGGCAAGGACCCGTCGTGCCTTGCCGGTCGGCACCGGTGCCCATACCTCGCCCTCGACGGTGAAGGGGCCGAGCAGGCGCAGCCGCAGGGGGGCCTGGCTCATGAGGTAACCCTACGCGGGGCGATGGCGGCCTCACGAGCCCATCCATCCACTATAGTAAACGTCAGTCCATAGACCATCGTTCACTCGGAGGACGGCGCCGTGCCCCAGATCGCCCCCGGCTCTCAGATCGCTGTCGTCGCCCTCGGGGGCAACGCCATCACCCGGAGCGGCCAGGCCGGAACGTTCGAGGAGCAGACCGCCAACGCCCGCGGAATGGCCACCTCGATCGTGGCGCTCCGCGACGCCGGGTGGACCGTGGTGCTCGTGCACGGCAACGGCCCGCAGGTCGGCAACCTGGCCATCCAGCAGGAGCAGGCCGCGTACCGGGTGCCCGGTATGCCGCTGTTCTGGCTGGGGGCGATGACCGAGGGCCAGCTCGGTTCGCTGCTGACGCTGGCCCTGCACGAGGTGGGGGGAGGCCACCTGCCCGGCGTTGTCGCGGTGGTCACCCACGTCGTCGTCGACGCGGACGACCCCGCCTTCTCCCGGCCGACGAAGCCGATCGGGCCGTTCTTCCCCGAGGAGGAGGCCCTGGGGTACGCCGACAAGCTGGG
>JBKJPD010000515.1:0-3624 GCA_046595345.1 Pseudonocardia sp. | reverse complement strand
TCCGACGCCGGACCGGCCAGCAGCAGCGCGGGTACCAGCCCGGCGGGGTAGACGGCGAACGCGCCGGTCAGGGCGTTGGACGACAGCCCGAGCAGGTCGCGGTAGACCAGCAGCAGCGGCGTGGGCACGTTCGTGCCGAACGCGACGACGAAGATCGCGGCCCACAGGGCAAGGTGGGTGGGCACGCGTCGTCGCACGATCGCACGCTACCTCCAGGTCTCCAGGTCCCCGATCGGGTGAGCGTCGAGCTCTGTTCAGCGGGGCGCCACCTCGTAGCGCGTGAAGTGCCGGGTGAACGTCGCCGTGCCCGAGGTCATGGCGCGCACGTCGACGGCGTAGCGCACGAGCTCCGTGCACGGCACCTCGGCGCGCACCAGCGAGCGGCCCGGCCCGGCGGCGCCGGTGCCAAGGACGCGTCCCCGGCGGGAGGTCAGGTCACCCAACACCGCGCCGAGGTGCTCGTCGGGCACCCGCACCGCCACCTCGTCAAGGGGCTCGAGCAGCACCGTCCCGCACACAGCCGCCGCCTCCCGCAGCGCGATCGCACCTGCGGTCTGGAACGCCGCGTCGGAGGAGTCGACGCTGTGGGCCTTGCCGTCGACGAGAGTGGCGCGCAGGTCGACCACCGGGTGGTGCACAGCCGGATCGTGGGCCACCGCAAGGCCCCGATCGAGCTGCGCCCGGATGCCTTTCTCCACGCTCGGGACGAAATGCGTCGGCACCGAGCCGCCCACGACCTTCGTGACGAACTCGAAGCCCGCGCCACGGGGCAGCGGCTCGAACTCGACGTGGCAGACGGCGTACTGGCCGTGTCCGCCGGACTGCTTGACGTGCCGGCCGGTCACCCGCGCCGGGCCCGCGATGGTCACGCGCAACGGCACCCGCACGGGCTCGATGTCGACCTCCGCGCCGCCGGCGCGCAGCCGGGACAGCACGACATCGGCGTGCGCCTCGCCCGTGCACCACAGCACCGTCTGGTGGGTCTCGGCGTTGCGTTCTAGGCGCAACGTCGGATCGGCGGCGACGAGTTTGGCCAGCGTCTTGCCCAATGCGTCCTCGTCGCCACGGGTGTGCGCGAGCACAGCGATGGGTAGCAGTGGCTCCGGCAGGTCCCAGCAGGCGAGCAGCAGCGGATGGTCGGCGTCGGAGACGGTGTCGCCGGTCGCGGCGCCGCCGAGCTTGGTGAGCGCGCAGATGTCGCCGGCCACGCATTCGTCGACCTCGCGCAGCGTCGCCCCAAGTGGTGCGTAGAGGTGGGCCAGCCGCGCGGCGGCGTCGTGGCCCCCGTCGTCGTCGTTCCCGTTCCCGTTGCGTTGCGCCGGGACCGTCGCATGATGGCCGCTGATGTGCACCGTCGTGTCCGCGCGCAGAGTCCCGGAGAACACCCGCACCAGCGAGACGCGGCCCACATAGGCATCGGCGGAGGTGCGCACGATCTCGGCGGCGAGCGGGCCGTCGGGGTCGGTGTGCAGCGGGGGGTGTTCCGCACCGTCCACCCCGGTCACGCGGGGGAGCGGGTGCTCCAGCGGTGAGGGGAACCCGCCGACGAGCACCTCGAGCAGCGCGTCGAGCCCGATCGTCCCGCCGGCCCGGCCGGATCCGTTGCCAGGGCCCGCGCAGATCGGGATCACGGGATGGAACGTGCCCCGCGCGACGGCCGTCTCCAGGTCGTCGATGAGTGTGGCGACGTCGAGTTCCTCACCGTCGAGGTAGCGCTCCATGAGCGTCTCGTCCTCGGACTGCTCGATGATGCCTTCGATCAGCGCGGCGCGGGCATCGGCCGCGCCGTCGGGTGCCCGCCCCGCGGGGGTCTGCGACAGCAGGCCGTAGAGGCCGGTCAGCGCGCCGTCCTCGAGTAGCGGGAGGTAGAGCGGGGCGACCCCGGCGCCGAACGCGTCCTGACAGGCGGTGACGGTGGCCGCGACGTCGGCGCGGGCGTGGTCGCAGCGGGCGATCACCACGGCGCGCGGCATGCCCACCGCCGCACACTCCTCCCACTGGGCGACGGTGGCCGGGTCGATCGTGCCTTCCCGCCCCTCGGCGGCCGCGACGACGAACAGTGCGGCGTCGGCGGCGCGCAGGCCCGCGCGCAACTCACCGACGAAGTCGCCGTAGCCGGGGGTATCGATCAGGTTGATCTTGTGGTTCAGGTGGACCATCGGAGCGACGGCCAGCGCGACCGAGCGCTGCTGGCGCACCGCGGCCGGGTCGTGGTCGCACACCGTGGTGCCCTCGACCACCGCCCCCGCGCGCGGGATCACCGCCGTGTGCGCGAGCAGCGCCTCTACCAGCGTCGTCTTCCCCGCGCCGGACGGCCCCACGAGGACCACGTTGCGCAGGCGGGACGGATCGCTGACGGTGGGGCTTCTGCCCCCCGCGCGCTGCCCGCTCACTGTTCTGACGGCCATGGCGACCACCTCCGCGACACTGCGTCGGACGCTCCGGTCGGCGGCACTCCCGACGACACTGCGTCGCCGCCGAACTTCACATTGGCGTCATTTCACACCTGTCGCGGCTTGGTCACAACCGTTCTGGACACAACGATCGGAACGTCGCCGGTTCGGGTCAGGACGTTATGGTGCCGCCGTGCCAGTTCCCGGTCCCGGATATGCCATTACCGCGCGGGTCGAGGTTCCCGCATCCGCCGGCGCGGCGGGTGATCTGACGGTGGCCATCGGCCGCGTCGGTGGCGTCGTCACGGCGTTCGACGTGGTGGAGGGCTATACAGCTACGCTCGTCGTCGATATCAGCTGCAATGCCCTGGACGAGGGACACGCCGAGGAGATCACCGCGGCGCTCGAGATGCTGCCCGGCGTCCACGTCCGGAAGGTCTCCGACCGCACCTTCCTGCTACATCTTGGCGGCAAGCTCTCGGTCGAATCGAAGGTCAGCCTGCGCAACCGCGACGACCTGTCCCGCGCCTACACCCCGGGCGTCGCCCGGGTGTGTCTGGCGATCGCGGCCAACCCCGCCGACGCCCGGCGTCTGACCATCAAGCGCAACACCGTGGCCGTGGTCACCGACGGGTCGGCGGTGCTCGGTCTGGGTAACCTCGGCGCCGCCGCCGCGATGCCGGTGATGGAGGGCAAGGCGGCGTTGTTCAAGCGCTTCGGGGGTGTCGACGCCTGGCCGGTGTGCCTCGACACCCAGGACACCGAGGAGATCATCCGGACCGTTCAGATCCTCGCGCCCGCATACGGGGGCATCAACCTCGAGGACATCGCAGCGCCGCGCTGTTTCGAGATCGAGCGCCGCCTGCGCGAACTGCTCGACATCCCGGTGTTCCACGACGACCAACACGGCACCGCCGTCGTGGTGCTCGCCGCCCTGCGCAACGCGCTGCGCGTGGTGGACAAGAAGCTCACCGACTGCCGCATCGTGGTGTGCGGGGTCGGCGCCGCGGGCTCGGCGATCATCCGGCTGCTACAGCCCGGGCTCGGGCAATCGGTGCGACCGGGCGACGTGCTGGCCGTCGACATCGACGGCATCGTGCACGCTGCCCGTCCCGGCCTCGACGACAACCTCCGCTCGATCGCGGCGCAGACCAACACGTTCCGGGTCTCGGGCACCCTCGCCGACGCGCTGGTCGGCGCCGACGTGTTCATCGGGGTGTCGGCGCCGAAC
>JBKJPD010000345.1:0-3343 GCA_046595345.1 Pseudonocardia sp. | reverse complement strand
GCAGGACCCGGTCGTGGTCAACCTGGACATCGCGGGGGTAGCGGACCCCGAGCACGTGCCGTGGATCGACCTGACCCATCCAGGCCCGCCCGATCAGGACCCGCCCCATCAGGACCTGAACACCTGGGCGATCACGGGCGCGGTCCGGCCGCTGGGCCGGACCGCCGTTCCAGGTGCGCAGGTACCTGTCGGCCACGGTGGCAATTCCGAGATCAGGTACCCCGCCGCGCACCGTGGTCGGCGCATTCCGCACTGTTGTCAATGAAACGTTGACGCCTTCAAAACGACAATCGATCAATGACGACGAATCCGGCCAAGAAAGGCCGGCCCGAAACGGCGAAACGGGATCCAGCGGTAGCGGCGGCGCGCCGGCTTCGTGGTCGTGGCATGGTCCGCGCCGGAAACGGTCCGCGCCGGAAACGGTCTGCGGGCGAGCGTGGGCGCTGTGGTTCGCGACGGGCCTGAAAAAGCGGCGACACCCCGAGGGGATCGGGGTGTCGCCGCCGGTGGACGAGGGGGGTCAGTTGCGGAGCATGCCCCGCAACACGAACTGCATGATCCCGCCGTTGCGGTAGTAGTCCGCCTCACTGGGTGTGTCGATGCGGACTACGGCGTCGAACTCGATGGTGTCCGAAGAACCGTCCTTCGTCGCGGTCACGTGCACGGTGCGGGGGATCGAGCCGTCGTTCAGTGCGGTGACGCCACTGATGTCGAAGGTCTCGGTGCCGTCCAGGCTCAGCGACACTGCTGTCTCGCCTGCCGGGAACTGCAGCGGCAGCACGCCCATGCCGATCAGGTTCGACCGGTGGATGCGCTCGTAGGACTCCACGATCACAGCCCGGACGCCGAGCAACGCGGTGCCTTTCGCCGCCCAGTCCCGCGACGAGCCCGAGCCGTACTCCTTGCCGCCCAGCACCACGAGCGGGGTGCCGTGGGCCGCGTAGTTCTGAGCCGCGTCGTAGATGAAGGCCTGTGGAGCGCCTTCGACGGTGAAGTCGCGGGTGTAGCCGCCGCTCACCCCGTCCAGCAGTTCATTGCGCAACCGGATGTTGGCGAACGTGCCGCGGATCATCACCTCGTGGTTGCCGCGTCGCGAGCCGTAGGAGTTGAAGTCGGTCATCTGCACGCCGTGCTCGGTGAGGTACTGACCGGCCGGGGTGCCGGGCTTGATCGAGCCTGCGGGGGAGATGTGGTCGGTGGTGACCGAGTTGCCGAGCGATACGAGCACCCGGGCGCCGGAGATGTCGACGACGGGAGACGGGTCGGGTGACATGCCGTCGAAGTAGGGGGGCTTGCGGACGTAGGTCGACTCGGGGTCCCACTCGAAGGCGTTGCCCTCCGGCGTCGGAAGCGAGCGCCAGCGCTCGTCACCGGCGAAGACGTCGGCGTAGTCCGTCGTGAACATCTCCTGGTTGATCGAGGAGTCGATCGTGTTCTGGACATCCTGCGCCGAGGGCCAGATGTCGCGCAGGAACACCTCGCCGCCGTCGACTGCGGTGCCGAGGGGCTCGCTTTCGAAGTCGAAGTCCATCGTGCCGGCCAGCGCGTAGGCGATGACCAGCGGCGGGGACGCCAGGTAGTTCATCTTGACGTCCGGGTTGATCCGGCCCTCGAAGTTGCGGTTGCCCGAGAGCACCGAGACGACGGACAGATCGGCCTCGTTGACCGCGGCGGAGATCTCGTCCGACAGCGGGCCGGAGTTGCCGATGCAGGTGGTGCAGCCGTACCCGACCAGGTGGTAGCCCAGCTTCTCCAGGTACGGCCAGAGGCCTGCCTTCTCGTAGTAGTCGGTGACGACCTTCGAGCCCGGCGCCATCGACGTCTTGACCCACGGCTTGACCGCGAGGCCCTTCTCCACGGCATTGCGGGCGAGCAGTGCGGCGCCGAGCATCACCGACGGATTCGACGTGTTGGTGCAGGAGGTGATCGAGGCGATCACGACGGCGCCGTGGTCGAGCACGAAATCGCCGCGGGTCTCCGACAGCACGGGGGTGGGCTTGGACGGGCGCCCCCCGCAGCCGTTGGCCGCGGAGAAGACGACCGGTGCCACCTCGCCGTCACCGGAGCCCGGCGCCGGGGAGTCGCTGGCCGGGAACGACTCCTTGCCCGACTCGTCCACGCCGGTGGACTCGGTGTCCTCGGTGTACTCGCGCAGGACCTTGCGGAAGGCGGACTTCGCGCAGCTGAGTGCGATGCGGTCCTGCGGGCGCTTCGGCCCGGCGATCGACGGGACGACGGTCGAGAGGTCCAGCTCGAGGGTCTCGGAGAACGCCGGCTCGCGTGCCGGGTCGTGCCAGAGGCCCTGCTCCTTCGCGTAGGCCTCGACAAGCTCGATCTGCGCGGCCGAGCGGCCCGTCAGTGTGAGGTAGCGGATCGTCTCGTCGTCGATCGGGAAGATCGCCGCCGTGGAGCCGAACTCCGGGCTCATGTTGCCGATGGTGGCGCGGTTGGCCAGCGGAACCGCGCCGACGCCCTCGCCGTAGAACTCGACGAACTTGCCTACCACCCCGTGGCTGCGCAGGATCTGGGTGATCGTCAGCACCACGTCGGTGGCGGTGGCGCCCGGCGGGATCTCGCCGGTCAGCTTGAACCCGACGACCTTGGGGATGAGCATCGAGACGGGCTGGCCGAGCATGGCCGCCTCGGCCTCGATGCCGCCGACGCCCCAGCCCAGCACGCCCAGGCCGTTGACCATGGTGGTGTGCGAGTCGGTGCCGACGAGCGTGTCGGGGTAGGCCTGCCCGCCCCGGGTCATGACCACACGTGCGAGGTGCTCGATGTTGACCTGGTGCACGATCCCGGTGCCCGGGGGGACGACCTTGAACTCGTCGAACGCGCCCTGGCCCCAGCGCAGGAACTGGTAACGCTCCTTGTTACGCCGGTACTCGAACTCGACGTTGCGCTCGAATGCGTCGGGCGTGCCGAAGACGTCGATGATCACCGAGTGGTCGATGACCAGCTCGGCCGGCACGAGGGGGTTGACGCGTCCCGGATCGCCGCCGAGCTCGGTGATGGCCTCGCGCATGGTGGCGAGGTCGACGACGCAGGGCACGCCGGTGAAGTCCTGCATGATCACCCGCGCCGGGGTGAACTGGATCTCCGTGTCGGGCTCGGCCGCCGGGTCCCAGCCGGCCAGGGCGCGCACGTGGTCGGCGGTGACGTTCACCCCGTCCTCGGTGCGCAGCAGATTCTCCAGCAGCACCTTCAGGCTGAACGGCAGGCGCTCTGCTCCTGCTACAGCCGACAGCCGGAAGATCTCGTGCTCGGCCCCGCCTGCCTGGATGGTCCCTCTTGCTCCGAAACTGTCGATGCCCATTCGCGCGCCTCGCTGCGCTCGGCAACC
>JBKJPD010000140.1:0-4003 GCA_046595345.1 Pseudonocardia sp. | reverse complement strand
CCCGCTGGCGGTAGCGCCCGGAGCGCGAGGGTCACCGGTGCGCCGAGCACGAGCAGGATCGGTACCAGCATCGCCATGATCATGTGCTCGGCCATGTGCACGCTGAACATCGCCGGGCCGTACTTCCCGATGCCCGAACTCGTGGCCAGCAGCAGCGCCACGCACCCGGTGAGCCATGCGACCGTCCGTCCTGGCGCCCAGGTGTCGCCGCGGCGGCGCAACCGGCGGACCCCGAGCAGGTACAGGACTGCCATCGCCACGGCTGCGGAGCCGAACACGAGGTCTAGACGCCAGTCGAACAGCAGGCGCAGGAACGTCGGCGGCCCGGCCAGGTCGTAGCCGAGCACCACCTCGACGCGGGATGGCGCAGCGCCGCCGGTGTCCGGCGGCGCACTGCGGCCCAGGGCCACCGCGAGCCCGATCGTCGCGAACATCAGGAGCACCTCGACGCCGCCCAGGCGCAGCAGCCCCCGCGGTTCCCCCCGCGCCGCCGCTCCGACCGACGAACGCCGGTGGGCGATCCCGAAGGCACCCAGCGCCAGCAGAGCCCCGATCTTCGCCAACACCAGTGCGCCGTAAGTCGATCCGAACAAGGCCTCCGGCGGTATCCGGACCACCGCATTCACGACACCGGTTACGGCCAGAACCGACCAGCAGACGAGTGCGAGACGGGAGAACCGCGGCACCGCCGTGGCGAGCGCGGCGTCCCGGTCCGGGCCCCGGCTCGCCGCAAGCGCGATCACGGCGACCAGCCCACCAACCCACAAGGATGCTGCGAGTACGTGCAGCACCAGGCTGTCGGTGGCGATGTCGTGTGCACCTCCGGCCGCCGAGTGCCCCGTCAACGTCACCGGTAACGGTCCGACCAGCGTCACACCGAACAGCACCGCCGTCCAACCCCAGGTGAGCGCGGCACGGCAACCGATCAGCACGAGCAGCGCCACCACGGCCGTCAACGCCCACGAGGTGGCCGCGGCCAGTCGCGGGACGAGATCGACCAGTAACCCGACGTCCAGGACGTCGGCGACCGGACGTCCCAGTGCATCGGCGACGTTGAGGGGCACGAGCAGCAGGGCCGCCGCCGTCCAGCCCGTAGCGGTCCACGACGCGGCGCGAAGTGCCCGGTACCCGGCCACGTCGAGGTAGCCCGAGCGCTGAGGCGCAACCAGGAACGCTGCGAGCAGGACCGCGCCGATCGTCAGCACCATGAGGACCTCGGCGACGGTGCGCACCACCGGCAGCCCCACGGTCGTCAGTGTGCCGGGGTCAGGGAGCCCGAGCGACGCGATCGGACGGGCCCCCGTCAACGCGATGAGTCCCCCCGCCACCAGCGACGCGACCGCGGTAGCCAACCCCACGACACCGGCGACGCCGGACGGGGGCCGGGCCTGCTGCGGCGGGGCGGCTGGCTCGAGGATCACTTGCGCCATTACTCCATGGTAAGCCTGGGCGTGGCGGCGCTGCTTCCCATGCAGCCGCCACGGCTCGCCACCCGCCGCTGA
Source organism: Pseudonocardia sp. (assembly GCA_046595345.1). Lineage (GTDB taxonomy): Bacteria > Actinomycetota > Actinomycetes > Mycobacteriales > Pseudonocardiaceae > Pseudonocardia. The sequence goes on along the minus strand of JBKJPD010000140.1, from coordinate 2,501 downwards.
GCGGGACGTCCCGGCCGCTCCTTCGCTCCGCGTCATCCGCGACCCCTGGATCGGCGCGACGTTCGCCGGCGGCCGCACCCGCAGTGCTGCTCCTCGCCTACTACCTGATCGGGGAGCCGCCGCTCGGGCGGCGGGCCGCGTCGTGGTGGCGTCGTACGAGGACGCCGACGAGATCCTCCCGATGACGCGGGGTCACGCCCGCGGGAGCGCCTCTGCGGCCGCCCCGACCACGAGCGGGACGTCGTCGGCAACCGGCGGGGCGTCGACGAGATCGGCGACGACACACGTGATGTTGTCCGGCCCGCCACCGGCGTTGGCGAGCTCGATGAGCCGGGCCACCGCGGCCGCCCGCTCCTGCTCGGCACAGAGCACCTCGCCGATCGCCACGTCGTCGAGCACCGCGGTGAGGCCGTCGGAGCACAGCAGGTAGCGGTCCCCGGTGCAGCCCTCGTGGACGAACAGGTCGGGCTCGGCGGGCGTACTGTCCTGCAACGTCCGGACCAGCCACGACCGTTGCGGATGCTGCGCGGCCTCCGCCAAGGAGATGCGGCCCTCATCGACGAGGGCCTGGACGAGTGTGTGGTCGTGGGTGAGTCGCCGCAGTGTGCCTTCCCGCAGCAGATAGGCCCGGGAGTCGCCGATGTGCGCGATACCGATCCGCGTCCCGTCGACGACGAATGCAATGACAGTGGTGCCCGTTCCCCGCATGCTCGGGTTCTCCAGAGCGAGTGCGGTGAGGCGGTCCGCGGCGTCGTCGAGGGTGGCGCCGAGCTCGAGGAGAAGATCGATCTCGCCCAGGTCCGTGTCCCGCAGGCTCGAGTCGAGATCGAGCAGGGCAAAGACTGCGGTGGCACTGGCCACCTCGCCGTGGGCGTGCCCGCCCATACCGTCGGCGACAACGAGCAGGCGCGGGCTGGTGGCGGCAGAGTCCTGGTTGATCAGCCGTCGTTGGCCGATGTCGGACCCGGCCGCGGAGCGCAGCGTCGGTGACATGCGGACACCCTCTCATCCCGGATCCGCAGCCGGCAGCGACAGGCCGACCCCGATCCGGTCCGGCCGCCAGATGGTGACCTCAACCGGGGTGCGCCACGACCGGGACGGCCGCTAGGCTAAATGAGCGGGTCCGCGGAGCCGCTCCGGCCCTCGTAGCTCAGATGGATAGAGCAAGAGCCTTCTAATCTCTAGGTCGCAGGTTCGAGTCCTGCCGAGGGCACACAACCGCTGGTCACGGTCTTGGAAGCCAACCAGTACCAAGATCCATCTACCGAATACCTACCGTTCAAGACGGCTCACCCGATCGTCGTGCGATGTACTCACGAGCCTCGTCGCGGTCCTCCACAGCCTGCCGGCGCCGCTCCGCGGTCAGGTGCTGCCATTTCAGATCCATGACGCCACGGGACGCCATCTCCCCGATGCCCAGCAGTTCCCGGACAGCCCGGTATGCGCCAGCCCGATCATCGCTGGCAGCAATCGCCGCAAGCACGTCAGGACACCGGTCCATCGCGGCGACGACAGCATCGAGGATGGTCACCCGATCGCGTGCAAGGCGAAGCGAGGGGGTGTCGTCATCCGCGTCAGTCACATTCCCAGCCTTCCGCGGCGCACGGACCGGCACCGCTCGATCACTGATCGTTCGCCAGGTCGCTCAGAGCCGTCGCGGCCGCGGCACCGCCGGTCCGACGACTCATGTAGTCGTCCTGAGTCATCGAGACGCGCTCGTGACCGAGGTGGTCGGCGATCTCACGGGCACTCAGACCGGCCCCGTCACGATGCGTCGCGACGAGTCGGACACAGCCCACGCCGTCCCGCCACCGCGTCTTGACCTCAATCCCACTTGAGGGTGTTGCCTGGGGTCCATGAGCGAGGCGACGATCCTGGACGAGACCTACGAGCGGCTGCACCGCACCGGGCCGGAGATGGACGGCTGGCTGACCAACCACGGCCCGATGGCTGCGGATGCGCTTCTGCGGCTGGGCCGGGCCGACACGCTGCCGAGGTGGCTGGACCGCTATGAGTACCGCCTGGAGGAGGTGCCCGCCTCCCGGTGGCCGTTGGCCGAGGACGAGTGGCGCACCGCGCTGGGCGACCCGTCGCGGCTCGGCGCTTGGCTGGCGCTGCTCATCGGCCAGGTGCGGGCCGAGCCGTGGCAGGACGTGCTGGTGCGCTGGTGGCCACGGCTGCTGCCCGGCGCGATCGCCTCGGCCACCCACGGGTTGATCCGCACCGGGCACGCCGTTCGGGCGCTGCGCGAGCAGGTGACCGGTCCGCGCCTCGACGAGCTGGGCCACGCCCTCGGGTACTGGGCCGCGCGGTGGGCCCCGGTGCCCGGCTACGACCCCCGCGGGCACCGGCTGGTCGGGCCGGCACTCGACGGCACCCCCGTGCTCGACGCGGACCACGATTCCGGGGTGCGGGCCCGCCTGGTGCAGCTGGTCGGCGGGTCCGCCTGGTCCCCCGCGGTGTCTGCGCACCGCCCGCCCGCGGTGCCCGAGGACGTCCCC
>JBKJPD010000022.1:0-6319 GCA_046595345.1 Pseudonocardia sp. | reverse complement strand
GGCGACCTCATCACGAAGGACCTGCGCCGGGTGTTCCTCGACCGCGTGCCGCTGCCCGGGTCGGCACTGGCGAATATCCTCGTGACGACGCCGTGGTCCTACGCCGAGCTCAGCCAGACCGTCGAGGCCTGGGGTTTCCGGCTCATGCAGCAGGAACGCCGCTATCTGGACCGCGAGGCCGTGGCGAGGCGCTGGTACTCCGAGGAGTTCCGGCCGGTGGTGAGCATGCTGGCCCAGGCGGACCTGATCGGCGACCGCACCGAGGCGGAGGCCTACCTGCGTCTGTCCGGTCAGCGCTACCGGCTGATGCGTACCCACCGCTGGGACGACGAGGTGGTAGACCGCCTGCGCGCCGACCCCGGCGCCTCCTGACCCGGCGTACCCGCTCACCGGGTCGTCAGGTCGTGGCCGGCACCGGAGTGCTCACCTGCGTGCTGAGGTTGCGGCCGTTGGACGGGTCGAATATCTGGATCTTCGACGTGTCCACCCACACCTCACAGCGATGCCCCGCGGTCACGGTCGACGCCGCCGCGAGCCGGGTGACCAGGGTGCCGCTGCCGCCGCCGGGCACGTCGGCGGTGCCGGCATCCGCGGCGAGGTCGGCCAGGTCGTCGGACATGGCCTGGTCCCCCTCGACGAGGAAGTACGCGAATTTGTCCGAGCCCATCAACTCGAGCACGTCGACCTCGGCGGTGAACACCGAACCGTGCTGCTTCTGATGGTCCTCCACCAGCGTGGCGTCCTCGAAGTGTTCCGGCCGGATGCCGACGATCAGCTCCCGCGGGGCGTTGCCCGCCTCGAGCGCGCTGCGCAGTTCCGCGGTGAGCGCCAGCTCACCGAGCGACGTGTGGAACCGCCCCTCCTCGAGCCGTGCGGGGAGGAAGTTCATCGCGGGCGAGCCGATGAAGCCTGCCACGAACAGGTTGGCGGGGGCGTCGTAGAGCGTCTGCGGCGAACCGATCTGCTGCACCTTCCCGCCACGCATGACGACGATGCGGTCGCCGAGCGTCATGGCCTCGGTCTGGTCGTGGGTGACGTACACGGTGGTGGTCCCCAGCCGCTGCTGCAGTTTCGACACCATCGTGCGCATCTGGACGCGCAGTTTGGCGTCCAGATTGGACAGCGGCTCGTCCATCAGGAACGCGCTGGGCTTGCGCACGATGGCGCGGCCCATCGCCACCCGCTGGCGCTGACCGCCGGACATGTTGGCGGGCTTGCGGTCGAGATGCTGGGTGAGGTCGAGGATCTCGGCGGCCTCCTCGACCTTCCGGTTGATCTCCGCCTTGTCCATCTTCGCGATCATGAGCGGGAAGGCCATGTTCTGCCGCACGCTCATGTGCGGGTAGAGCGCGTAGGACTGGAACACCATCGCGATATCGCGGTCCTTGGGCGCCTTCTCGTTCACCCGCTCGCCGCCGATGCGCAGCTCCCCCTCGGTGATGTCCTCCAGACCGGCGATCATGTTGAGCGCGGTGGACTTCCCACAGCCCGAGGGGCCGACCAGGATGATGAACTCGCCGTCGGCGATCTCGATGTTGACGTCGTCGACACCGACGGTGCCATCGGGGTAACGCTTGACCACATGGTCCAGAACTATTTCAGACACCCTCAGCCACTCAGCCCTTCACTGCACCGGACGTCAGACCGGCGACGATGCGCCGCTGGAACAACAGGACGAAAAAGATGATCGGAATGGTGAGCAGCACGGCCGCGGCCGCGATCGAACCGGTCGGCTCGGCGAACTGCGACGCGCCGGTGAAGTTCGCGATGGCCACCGGGGCCGTCTGCGACCGCGACGTCGAGGTCAGCGAGATGGCGAACAGGAAGTCGTTCCAGCAGAAGATGAACACCAGGATGGCCGTGGTGAACACGCCCGGCGCGGCGAGCGGCACGATGATCCACCGGAAGGCCTGCAACGGGGTGGCCCCGTCCATCTTGGCGGCCTTCTCCAGCTCCCACGGGATCTCCCGGAAGAACGCCGAGAGCGTGTAGATCGCCAGCGGCAGCGCGAACGTGATGTAGGGCAGGATCAGCCCGGGCCAGGTGTCGAACAGCCCGACCGTGCGCTCGATGTCGAACAGCGGCGACACGAGCGAGATCTGCGGGAACATCGCGATCAGCAGCGCGACCCCCACCAGTAGCTTCTTGCCGGGGAAGTCGAGCCGGGCGATGGCGTAGGCGGCCATCGTGCCGATCACCACGGCCAGCACCGTCGCGATGACGGCGACGCCGATCGAGTTCACCAGCGCGCTCGTGAAGAGCTTGAGCGAGAAGATCTGCGCGTAGTTGTCCAGCGTCCAGCTGCGCGGGATGAAACTGCCGTCGGTGATCGTGTCCGTCGTCTTGAACGACAGGCTCACGATCCACAGCACCGGCACCAGCGCGTAGAGGCACACGACCAGACCCGCCACCGCCCACCAGACCCTGGTGCGTTGGTCGCCCATCGTCAGCGCCTCCCCGTGCTGTCGCCGCCCGGCGCCGAGGCGCCGAACAGCTTGATGAACGCGACGGCGATCAGCGCGACCGCGATGAAGATCAGCACGCTGATCGCGGAGCCGATGCCGAGGTTGAACGCCTTGAACAGGTTGTCGTAGCCGAGCATCGAGACCGACCCGGTGCCGTTGGAGCCGCCCGTCAGGATGTAGATGTTGTCGAAGACCCGGAACGCGTCGAGCGTGCGGAACAGCAGCGCGACGAGGATGGCGGGCTTCATCATCGGAATAGTGATCTTCGTGAGCCGCTGCCACGGCCCGGCACCGTCCACCTGGGCGGCCTTGAGCAGGTCGTCGGGCACCAACGCCAGTCCGGCGAGCAGCAGCAGCGCCATGAACGGCGTGGTCTTCCAGACCTCCGCACCGATGATGATCGCGAGCGACTGGGCGAAGTCGGTGAGCGGCGCCGCCCCGCTGGGCAGCAGCGCGGCGAGGTAACCCTTGTCCGGGGTCCAGGCGAACTGCCAGGAGAACGCAGCCACCACCGTGACGATGCCGTACGGGATGAGGATGACGGTGCGGATCAGGCCGCGGGCGACGAGCGTGCGGTGCATGATCAGCGCAAGCGCGAGCCCCAGTACGAACTCGATGGTCACCGAGACGACCGTGATCAATACCGTCACGCCGAACGCCTGCCACCAGTAGCCCGAGGTGAGCACCGCGCCGTAGTTGGCCAGTCCCGCGAACGACTGCTCGGCCGGAAAGCGCAGGTCGTAGCGCTGCAGAGACAGCCAGATCGCGTAGCCGACCGGATACGCCGTGACCGCCAGGATGATGATCGCGGCCGGAGCGGCGAGCAGCAGCCCGAGCCGCCGCTCCGCCCGCCTGCCGTCGGACAACGCCACCCTGGTCGCCGTCACCGGTCTGGCCTTCTCGGGGGTGAGGACGCTCATCGCAGTTCTCCATCTGAGGGGGCGAGGCCGTTCGCGCGCTCGGCGTTCCGCTGCGCGCCCGCGCCGGCGCGCGACGCCCTGTTCAGCGCACTGACCTTTGTCAGCACAGTTATCACGGAACCAGCCCTTCGGAGTTGACGGCACCCTTGACCTGATCGGCGAGCTCGGGGACGAGGGACTTCGGGTCGATCTGCGCAGGCGGGTTGAGCCGGTCGGCCAGGACGATCGAGATGCTGGTGTAGGCCGGGGTCAGCGGCCGGACGCTCGCGTTGTCGAGCGAGGTCTTGATCGCCTCCCAGGCCGGGTACTCGGCCTGGAACGCGGGGTCGGCGTAGAGGCCCTCCAGGGTGGGCGGCACCCCGCCGTCGACCGCGTTGCGCAGCTGGTTGTCACGGTTGCGCAGGCATTGGACAGCCTCGAAGGAGAGGTTCTGCCGGCGGCCGGTGGTGCTGACCGCGAGGTTGAACCCACCGATGGTCGGCGTCGCCGGCTTGCCGGCCACGACGCTCGGGAACGGCGCCCACGCGAACTCGTCGACGACGCGGCGCCCGGTGTCGGTGCCGGTGGGGCGACCCTGCTCGTCGATGAAGCTGCCCCCGCCGCCCCCGCCGGGCGGCGGGGTGTTGATCGAGGCGTAGACGAACGGGTAGTTGATCTGGAATGCGGCCGAGCCGGACTCCATGGCCAGGCGGCCGTCATTCTCCTTGGCCACCGACAGCGACGGGTCCGCCGCCGGGGAGGCCGCCACCCGTTGCATGATCGACAGAGCCCGCTGCGCGGCGTCGCCCCGACCGAGCAGGACGGTGCCGTTCTCGTCGACGATCGCGCCGCCGCCGCTGGTGAGCAGCGTGTTGAACCAGACCGTCAGGCCCTCGTACTGGGCGCCCTGCACCTCGATGTAGGACGGGAGGCCCCGCGTGCGCAGTGCCTCGGAGGCAGCGATCATCTCGTCCCAGGTGGCAGGTGGCATGGGCGCGAGATCCTTGCGATACCAGAGGATCTGCGTGTTCGTGTTCAGCGGCGCGGCCCACAGGGCGTCCTTGTAGGTGGCCGTCTCGATCGGGCCCGGGAGCGTGCCCTTGCGGACACCGGCCGCGATGTCGTCGGGGAACCGTTTGATCCAGCCCGCTGCGGCGAACTCCGCGGTCCAGGTGACGTCGAGCAGGGCGAGATCGACCCCGGGATCACCGGCCACGAGCCTGCGCGCAAGCTGGAGCCGCTGGTCGTCGGCGGACTTGGGCAGCGTCTGGTAGGCGATCGAGTACCGGCCACCGGCCGCGGTCGTACAGTCCCGGGCAGCCTGGCTGTACTGCGTGGCGCCGTCGGCGGGGCCGTAGAAGTTGAGCACCGGCGGGCCCGCCGGGCCGGCGCCGCAACCGGCGATGGCGGCCGCCGTGACAAGTGCACAGGTCGCGGCGATCAGTGGCCGACGCCGACCCCGCGTCCTCGAATGGACCGGCTCCCACATGAGCTCCCCGTTCCGGGCCACGACGCGACCGGCCCGCCCATAGATGTGACAGACGTCACATCGAGTGACGGCTATCTGAATCTATGTGCGGCGGGCGTCACCCGCAAACGGAAGCAATGGGCCGGATCGTCGAGATCAGGCCGGGCCCGGGCCCATCGCCAGCTTGGCGAGCAACTCGCGGGCCTTCTCGGCGTTGCGCGGCTGGCACAGAACGTCGTAGCGGCCGGCGACCATCTGACTCGACGACGTGAAATCGCGGCGCCCCCTGGCCGCTCCGTAGCCGATCGCGGCGGACACCAGCCCGAAGACGATACCGGCGGCCAGTCCCACGAGGACCAGGCCGAACGAAGTCCCGTCGGCGCTGACGAAGGTCATCAGCAGGCCGATGAACAGACCGAGCCATGCCCCCGACGCGGCACCGGATGCCAGCACGCGCCCCCAGGTCAGGCGCGCGATGACGCGCTCGACGAGCATGAGGTCGACGCCGACGATCGTGACGTCGCGGACGGGGAAGTCGGAGTCGGCCAGATGGTCCACGGCCCGCTGCGCCTCCTCGTAGGTGGCGTAGGAGCCGACTGGCCAGCCGGTGGGCGGCGTCGGCAGGTTGGGCAGGCCGGGCGCAGTGCGCGCGAGCCCACCGAACGGTGTGGTCACGGGGCCTCCACTTGCGGTTCGGGAACTACTGGCGGTCCAGGCTCCTGTCCTGTCAACGTCTGAGCAGCGACGACGTGCCCGGATCCGCCGATCATCACACGAACAGGCCACCCGCAGCCGACCGGCATCCGACGGTTGGGCTGTTCAGCGGTTCCTGAGCGCGAACGGCGTACGTACCGTTGCTCGCGACCGGACGTGGCGGTAGGGGACCGCGCGGGGCACTTCCGGGGGTTGGGGAAACACCATGCTGATGCTGTCCAGTGGATTCGTGCTGCTCGCAGCAACCACGACGGGACCGAGTTCAGGCTCCGGAGCCACCATCGTCGTGGTCATCGCACTCGGCCTGGTCTTGCTCTGGGTGCTCTCGCTCCGGCTGCACCCCTACACCGCGTGCTCGGCGTGCAAGGGCAAGTCGAGGCTTTTCGGGGCGTTCGCGACCAGGTCGTTCCGGCTCTGTTCCACCTGCGGGGGCAAAGGCCGCCGGAAGCGGGTCATGGCCGACGTCTGGGCCAGGAACCGCGACCTCTCGTGACGACCGCCCGGTCCGCTGACCGTCAGCGGATCCGGTACTCCTTCAGCAGCCCTCGACTGATGATCGTCTTCTGGATCTCCGACGTGCCCTCGCCGATGAGCAGGAACGGCGCCTCACGCATGAGCCGCTCGATCTCGTACTCCTTGGAGTAGCCGTAGCCGCCGTGGATCCGGAACGAATCCTGCGTCACCTCGGCGCAGTACTCCGAGGCGATCAGCTTGGCCATCCCGGACTCCACGTCGAAGCGCTCGCCCGAGTCCTTGAGCCGCGCGGCGTTGAC
>JBKJPD010000605.1:0-6464 GCA_046595345.1 Pseudonocardia sp. | reverse complement strand
GTTCCGCTCGGGCGCGTCGAGGGCGATGCCGGCCCGCTGCTCGCGGGCGAAGCCCACGCGGGCCTGCTCAAGGTGCTGGCCGCCGACGAGCCCCTGTCGTTGCAGGCCCACCCGAGCGCCGAGCAGGCCCGCGTGGGCTTCGCCCGCGAGCAGCGGGCCGGCATCGCCCTCGACGCGCCCGAGCGGAACTACCGCGATCCCAATCACAAGCCCGAGCTGATCTGTGCGCTGACGGAGTTCCACGCACTCGTCGGCTTCCGCGACCCGGCGGCGACTGTGACGCTGCTGCGCGCGCTCGACGTCCCCGAGCTCGCGGCCCATGTCGAACTGCTGGCCGCCCAACCCGACGCCGACGGCCTGCGCGCGCTGTTCACCACCTGGATCACCCTGCCGCAGTCTGTGCTCGACAGGCTCGTTCCGGCCCTGCAGGAGGGCTGCGTGCGGCTCGCAGGCGACGCCGGTGTGCAGTGCGCCGAGGTGCGCACGGTGCTGGAGCTCTCCGAGCGCTACCCGGGTGACCCCGGCGTGCTGGCGGCACTGCTGCTGAACCGGGTGACGCTGGCCCCCGGTGAAGCGCTCTACCTGCCCGCCGGAAACCTGCACGCCTATCTCCACGGCGCCGGTATCGAGCTGATGGCGAACTCCGACAACGTCCTGCGCGGGGGCCTGACGCCCAAGCACGTCGACGTCCCGGAACTGCTGAAGGTGCTTGACTTCACCGCGGCCCCGCCGCCGGTCTGCAGAGGCCGCATCGACGGCGACTGGGTCCGCTACGACACCCCGGCCGAGGAGTTCCTGCTCCGCCGCCTCGACGTCGCCGCGCCGGATCCGGTCGGCGTCGCGCTGCCCGACGGGGGCCCGCGGATCCTGCTCTGCACGGCGGGTGCCGTGTGCGTCCGCTCCCCGGGCGGCCACCTCGACCTCGCGCGCGGCGCGTCGGTGTGGCTGCCCGCGACCGACACCGGTGTCACCGTGCACGCCCGCGCCGCGGCCACCCAGCTGTTCCTGGCAGGTGACGGGCTGCCCCCGGTCGGCGGCGAGGAGTAGGCGTCCGTTTCGTCACGGCTGCACGTTAGGGTCCCCGGGTGGCTGGGCATGGCGGGACGCGGGCGATCGTGGCGGCGCTGGTGGCGAACGCGGGGATCGCGGTCGCCAAATTCATCGGGTATCTGATCACCGGGTCGTCGTCGATGCTGGCGGAGACGGTGCACTCGCTGGCCGACACGTCCAACCAGGGTCTGCTGCTACTCGGGGGCAAGCGGGCGAAGCGGGCAGCCACAAGTGAGCACCCGTTCGGCTACGGCCGGGTCCGCTACTTCTATTCGTTCGTCGTGGCACTGCTGCTGTTCACCCTCGGCTCGGTGTTCGCGCTCTACGAGGGCATCCACAAGTTGGAGGCACCTGAGCCACTGACGTCGCCGCTGGTCGCCGTAGCGATCCTGATCGTCGCGATCGGGCTGGAGAGCTACTCCTTCCGCACCGCGATCGTGGAGTCCCGACCGCTCAAGGGCAACGGCACCTGGTGGCAGTTCATCCGCCAGTCCAAGGTTCCGGAGTTGCCGGTGGTGCTGCTGGAGGACCTCGGCGCGCTCGTCGGGCTCGCGCTGGCCCTGGTCGGCGTCGGGCTCACCGTGGTCACCGGCAATCCGGTGTTCGACGCGCTGGGCACCATCTCCATCGGCCTGCTGCTGGGCGTCATCGCGATCATCCTGATCATCGAGATGAAGAGCCTGCTGATCGGGGAGGGAACCACCCCGCCGGTGCTTCGGACGATCATCGCGAGGCTCGAGTCCGGTGCGGTCGAGAGGGTCATCCACATCCGCACGCAGTACATCGGTCCCGAGGAACTGCTCGTTGCCGCGAAGGTCGCGCTGACGCCCCGGCTGGCCGTCGAGGACGTGGCGCGGGCAATCGACGAGGCCGAGGCGCGGGTCCGTGCCGCGGTCCCCGACGCCCGGCTGATCTACCTGGAGCCGGACCTCGACCGGACCCCACCCGCAACATGATCGTCGTCTGAGGGACCTCAGCTGCACCCGTACAGTTCATGTCCCGCACTCAGTGATCATGATGATCTCGGTGGCCGTGTCGTGTTCCACCCGCGGGTCGCCGTCGACCCGGAGGTCGGCGCGGTCGTGCGTCCGCTCCACCACGAAGTGGGCATCCTCCTGCTCCGCCCAGCGTTTCCAATGCGGCCGGTATGCCTCGCCGTCGCGTTCGATGCCGCGGCGCAACCGCTCGGCCCGCGGCGCCTCGATCCAGACGAGTAGAACGGCCCGGGCGGCGATCCGGCGTGCACCGGATCCGACCCCCTCGACGACGAGCACAGGCGGCGTGCCGAGGTTGTGGCACTCCGCGTACCCGCCGAGTTCCCAGTCGTATCGCCGGTAGTGGGCGGGTCGCCCGGCCGTCAGCGCTTCGATGACCTGATCGTGTAGCAGCGGGACGGCGGCGGAGAGCCCGTCCCAGCCGGGGTAGAGGTCGTCCATGTGCAGCACCGGCGGCCCGCCGAGTGCACGGGCGAGCCGTTCCGCCAGGACGGTCTTGCCCGACCCCGACGGACCGTCGATGCACACGACGCGGGTATCGCCGCACCGTGGTGGGCACGCGAGCACCCGGGCGGCGACGTCGGACAGCGCGACGACCGGCACCGGCCGGTCAGCCGAACAGCGGGAGCCGGCCGGTGGCGACTCCGAGGAAGCGGCGTTCCCCACCTCCTGGTGGGACGCGGCCGGTGCCGAGCAGCGCCCACCGCTCGTCGGGCCATTCGGCGGGGGCCGGGTGGCCGAGCAGTCCGTCGAGGGTGTGTCTCACCATGGCGAGGGGCTCGGGACGCGGCCCTGGACGGGTGAGGTCGACGACGAGGTCGAGATGGTGCACCGCCGCTTCCACGGCGAGCGTGGTGAGCAGGTCGTCGACCCGCAGGACGTGGTTCCCGGTGGCGACCAGCGCGTCGGGCGCTGCTCGACCCGCGAGCGTGACGACCGCACGGGTCGTCTCGACGAACGTGCGCGTCAGGTTGCCGAGCCCCCAGGCGCTGGCGACGGCCCGGACGTTGCGCAGCTCACGGGACTCGGGATCGGCCCCGGTGGCGGTGTCCGGCCAGTAGGTGACGGCGTCGCGATCGGCAGGCCCGGAGGCTGGGGTGGCGAGCGCGACCAGGCCGCGCTGGGCATCCCCGAGCAGGTGCAACAGCAGATCGCGCACCACCCAGCCCGCACAGCGGGTGGGCCGCCACGCACCCTGCTCGTCGATCGATGTGGCGATCGTCGCGAGGTCGGAGTACGCCACCCGCAGTGCCGTCAGCCCGCGGTTCGGTGATTCCGCGGTGGTCGCCCGTTCCGTGGCCGGAACGGGATGGGCCGCCATGGTGTGTTGGGCCAGTCGTGCCGTCGTCATGTCCTGTCGTATGTCCTGCCGTCATCGTGGTGCTGAGGTGCATCGCGGGTGGTGAACCCTCTCACGCCCCGCCTTCGGGCATGTCGGTGCCGCGTTCGGTGGCTGGTGGACCGCCCGGCTACGGGCTCGTACCCGATGTCATGGCCGGTCTCCGGGCGGCATCGTCGGCCCCCGCCCCGGCCCCCGTTCAGGCCGGCTCGTGGCTGGTCGGTCCGGCCACCTTGTGGCCGCCGAACTTCTCGCGGAGTGTCCTTCTTCGAGCACGACGCGCTACTTGGTGATGCGAGCCGTAACCAGCGCGTTGACCGGTCCCATAGATCAACCTCCGGGCTCTCGTTCCGTCCAGGCTCCGTTGGTGCAGGATCGCATGCTTTGAAGGTCTGCCGACGGGTGTCCAACGACAACCGCAGGTGTTCTCATGTCCCTGCCTCGTTAACCCGCATCGCTCGCCGGACGGTCACGGACGTCCGCGGAACAGGTCTACGGCTGAGACCTACTCTCAGCTGAAATGATTCGCATGCAGAAATAATCGCAAGGCTCGCGCGTGAAACCAGTGGACACTTCTCTTTGCATAGGAGTTTCGTGTGTACACAGGACATAATCCGACAATTTGCTTCTCTCTTGACTCGTCTTTTTCGATGGCGTAACATATCCATGTCGTGGAATCCGATCTGGCGAGGTAGTTCACGAAGTGAAGGTGATCGGAGCGGACACGACAGGTGACTTCCCCTTTTACTACGGCTCTCCGGGCGGAAACCCTCTGGGATTTCAGACTGCCTACTGTGAAGGTTTCAATCTTCTGTGCCCGAACTGGGTTGATGCAGCGCCCGCTGCGGGAGGTCCTGCTCCGGCTGCGCGAGGAGGAGAAGCCATGATGACCACACGGTCCTACGATTCCGCCCTCTCGTGACGTGTTGATGAACGTCACTACTGACCGAGAGTCTTGGGCGAAGGACTTCTTGAAATCACTTCGCACACACTTGGAGGCAGGCGAGCGTGATGGAAACCTCCGCATAATTCGGGCAGATGTGCAGGACGGCTTGGTGGTGACGGTCCTTGAATTTGTAGCGGATGGCAATCTCTATGGACGCGTCATGTCGCTTGACAAGCTGAGGAAGAGTTTCGTGCCCGATCGCCCTTCGGGTGTTGCCGATGCTTGGTTTCTAACACTGTATCCGCCGGGTGAATGGGCACCAGAACATGAGACAAAGGGCGTGAGCTGGTTCAACGGTGTCTCCGCATAACAGCAGGGGTTCATGCATACCTGCATATCCCGTACGTCCTGCTAACGCGTGGATCGAGATCGAGTCGCACCGCAGCTGCCTCCTGATGGCCCTACGACCTGCGCCACGCCGCGGTGTCGACCTGGCTGAACGCCGGAGTCCCGCCGACCGAGGTCGCGGCCCGCGCCGGCCACTCGGTGGCGGTCCTGCTCACCGTCTACGCGAAGTGCATCGACGGCGGGCGGGCGACGCACAACGGCCGGATCGACGGCATCCTCGGCGCATGAACGTCCACATCGGTCAGCCGGGTGATCCGTTCCGTCCCTGTTCCGTGGACACCACCGGACGACACGGCTCGGCCCCGGACACCCACAGCGGGCGCCGGGGCCGAGTCGTCACGTTTCTGCTGCTCAGGCGGGCTCGTGGCTGGTCGGTCCGGCCATCTTGTAGCCGCCGAACTTCTCGCGGAGTGTCTTCTTCGAGAACTTGCCGACGCTCGTCTTCGGCACCTCGTCGATGAACTCCACCGCGTCGGGCAGCCACCACTTCGCCACCCGGGGCTCCAGGAACTCGATGATCTCCGCCGCGGTGAGCGTCTCCCCGGCCTTGACGACGACGCAGGCGAGCGGGCGCTCCACCCACTTCTCGTGCGGGATCGCGATGACTGCGGCCTCGGCGACCCTGGGATGCGCCATGATCTCGTTCTCCAGCTCCACCGAGCCGATCCACTCGCCGCCGGACTTGATCAGGTCCTTGGTGCGGTCGACGAGCCGCACGAACCCGTAGCGGTCGACCGAGGCGACGTCGCCGGTGCGCAGCCAGCCGTCGGAGGTGAACTGGGCGCCGCCACCCTCGCCGCGGTAGTACTCCTTCGCGATCCACGGTCCGGCGGCCTGGATCTCGCCGCTCGCGACGTCGTCCCACGGCTGCGGCTCGCCGCTCTCCGGGTCGACGACCCGCAGCTCGACCAGCGGCACCGCCTGCCCCTGCCGTGCCCGGATGTCGGCCCGCTGCGCCTCGGTGAGCGAATCGTGCTGCGTCCGGAGGGTGGATATCGTCGCGATCGGGCTGGTCTCGGTCATGCCCCAGGCGTGCAGCAGCGGGACGCCGATCGCCTCGCGGTAGCCCTCCGACAGCGAGCGTGGCACGGCCGAGCCGCCGCACAGGATGGCGCGCAGCGCGGAGACGTCGTGGTCGGCGAGCAGCGGGAGCATGCCCATCCAGATCGTCGGCACCCCACCGGTGACGGTGACGCGGTGCCGGGCCAGTAGCTCGATGATCCCGGCCGGGTTCATCCGCGGCCCCGGGAACACCATGTTCGAGCCGGCCAGCAGGCAGCCATAAGGCAGGCCCCAGGCGTTGGCGTGGAACATCGGCACGACGGGCAGCACGACGTCACGCTCGGACAGCGCGGAACCGTCGGCGACGAGCGTGATCAGCGAGTGCAGCAGCGCGGAGCGGTGGCTGTAGACCACGCCTTTCGGGTTGCCGGTGGTGCCGGACGTGTAGCACATGGCGGCCGCGGTGTTCTCGTCGGAGACGACGAACTGGCCCTCGTGCGGGGTCGCCGCGGCGAGGAGCTCCTCGTAGTCGAGCCAGCCGTCGGGCACCGCGACGTCGGCGCCGTCGTCGATCACGATGAACTGCCGGACGGTCTCCAGCTTGTCGGCCAGCGGCGCGAGCAGAGGGATCAGCGACCGGTCGACGAAGACGACCTCGTCCTCGGCGTGGTTGGCGATGTACACGAGCTGCTCGGGGAACAGCCGGATGTTGAGGGTGTGCAACACCCGCCCGGTGCACGGCGCCGCCATGTAGAGCTCCAGGTGGCGGCCGGTGTTCCAGCAG
>JBKJPD010000562.1:0-3122 GCA_046595345.1 Pseudonocardia sp. | reverse complement strand
GTCGCGACCGGCGAGTCGGTGAGCGTGCACGTCGCGGAGGGCCGGCCCACTCCGCTGGCCGACGCGGTGCGGGCCCAACTCGAGACGCTGCGGATCGTCGGCCCGGAGTCCGTGCGGCCCGAGCGTGAGCCGTCGCGGCTGGTGCGCGAGGCGTACCCGTTCCGGCTCGACGTCCGCACCCGCTTCGGTGACCTGGACACCAACCGCCACGTCAACAACGTCGCGCTCGCCGGCTGGTATCTCGACGCGCTGGCCGAACTGCATCTCGACGTGCTCGGCTACCCGACCGGCGGCCCGCTCGACGGCCTGTCGCCCAGCTGGCTGAAGGTGGAGTACCTCGCGGAGGTGCACTACCCGGGGATCCACCAGTTGCGCGTCGGGATCCTGGAGCAGGACGAGAACCAGATCCGCTACGCCTGCGGGCTGTTCGACGGCGCGCGGTGCATCGGGCTCGCCGAGGCCGTCGGGTCGCACCACGCTCCGGACGCCGACGGGGACCCGGTGGAGCTGACGGCCCGCTTCGAGCCGTTCCGGATGCGCGCGGTCTGAGCGCGATGGCCGTCGACGGCCGGACTCCCCGAGCATGCAGCCATCGGCTGTGCTGATCCCCGCCACCTGATCAACCCGCGCGTCAGGAGAACCCCGCGCGTCAGGCGAACCCCGCGCGTCAGGCGAACACTGTCGGGATCGCCGGTTCGCCCCGGGAGAGCTTGAGCCCCTCCCACGGCACCGTCACCAGCGCGCGCCGCAGGTGCTCCCGGGACTGCTCCAGCGTCGGCAGGTCGGGCACCTGCTCGCCGCCGCGGATCATCGGCACCGGCAGCACCCGGTCGTGCGGGCCGATCAGGGGCGGTGTGGCGGCCGCGTGCACGACCTCCTCGACGGCCGTGCCGGTCGGTTTGTAGCGGCGCAGTGCCGACTTCGCCCCGCCCCGGGACTCCTTCGACGCGCTGCGCTTGGCCACCGCCCGCCCATCCACCTCGACGAGCTTGTAGACCATGCCCGCCGTCGGCGCGCCCGAGCCCGTGACGACCGAGGTCCCCACGCCGTAGGAGTCCACCGGTTCGGCCCGCAGCGCGGCGATGGCGTACTCGTCGAGGTCGCCCGACAACACGATCCGGGTGCCGGTGGCGCCGAGGGAGTCGAGCTGTTCGCGGGCCTGGTGGGCCATCTCGCCCAGGTCACCGGAGTCGATGCGGATGGCGCCCAGCTCGGGCCCGGCCGCCTCGATGGCCAGCTCGATGCCGTGGTGGATGTCGTAGGTGTCCACCAGCAGCGTCGTCCTGGTTCCCTGCGCGGCGATCTGGCTGCGGAACGCGCTCAGCTCGTCGTCGTGTAGCAGCACCCAGGCGTGAGCGGCGGTGCCGGCCGTCGGGATGCCGTGGTGGCGCTCGGCCTCCAGATTCGAGGTGGCCGAGAATCCGGCGAGGTAGGCGGCCCGTGCGGCGGCGACGGCGGCGGCCTCGTGGGTGCGCCGCGACCCCATCTCGATGATCGGACGCCCAGCGGCGGCGGTGACCATCCGTGCGGCCGCCGACGCGACGGCGCTGTCGTGGTTGAGGATCGACAGAGCGAGGGTTTCCAGCAGCACCGCGTCGGCGAACGTGCCGCGCACGGTCAGGACCGGCGAGTCCGGGAAGAACAGCTCGCCTTCGGGGTAGCCGTCGATGTCGCCGGAGAAGCGGTAGTCGGCCAGCCAGCCCAGGGTGGCCCGGTCGACGACGTCGCCGAGTGCGTCCAACTCCGCGTCGCCGAACCGGAACCCGCCGATCGCCTCCAACAGGCGCCCGGTTCCTGCGACAACGCCGTAGCGACGGCCGGCGGGCAGCCGGCGGGAGAACACCTCGAAAACACACCGGCGTTGCGCGGTGCCGTCGGCCAGCGCCGCCGCCACCATCGTCAGCTCGTACCGGTCGGTCAGCAATGCGGTGCTGGACGGACTGCCGCTCATGAACACAGACCCTATGTGCCGTGCAGGCCGGTGGGGCGGAGTGTCACCATAGGGACATGTCTGCGCCGCTACCCGCACCCACACACATGGTGGAGCCGGACGTCGCCGAGGACTCGGCCGCCGACTCGCCGTGGCAGGCGATCGTGTGGAACGACCCCGTCAACCTGATGTCGTACGTCACCTACGTCCTGCAGAAAATCTTCGGCTACCCCGAGCCGCAGGCCACCGCGCTGATGAAGGACGTGCACTTCAAGGGGAAGGCCGCGGTGTCGGCAGGCGACAAGGACAAGATCGAGACGGACGTCGCCAAACTTCACGCCGCAGGCCTGTGGGCCACGATGCAGCGCTCGTGACAGGTCTGGGGTCATGAACGGTTGGAAGAGGTCCGGTCGCGGGACGAGGGCCCGGCTCGTCGCGTCGCTGGAGGCGCAGGAGGCGGCGGTGTTGCGCGATCTGGTGGGCGAGGTCCGTCAGATGCTCGCCGCCCGCACCGACGACAACCCGGCCGACGAGCTCGCGGAACTCACCGGCATCCGCACCGGCCCGTCCACCCGCCCCGACGACCGCGTGCTCGCCCGCCTGCTGCCCGACTTCACCACCGAGGACGCCGACCTCGCCGCGGGCCTGCGCTCGCTGCACGAGCCCGCGCTGATCGAGGCGAAGGAGCAGGCGGCTGCGGTGGTGCTGGAGACGCTCCCCGAGTCGGGCGGTCGCATCGAGCTGACCCCCGAGCAGGCTGATGCCTGGTTGGCCGCGCTCAACGACGTCCGCCTCGCGCTGGGCACCGCACTCGAGGTCAGCGAGGACATGCCCGAGCAACTGCCCTCCGACGACCCCCGCGCCGCGCACCTCGGGGTCTACCACTGGGTGACGTTCGTGCAGGACTCACTGGTGCAGAGCCGGATGCAGGTCCGGTAGCTGCACCGGACGGCAGGGTTTCCTGACCTCTGGGTGTGAGTCGTGCCCGCGGGTGTGCGTCCTACCGGGGTCGGCCCGTATCGTTGTGGCCGTGCTGGTGATCCGAGCTGATCTCGTCGCCGAGATCGTTGCCCACGCCCGCCGGGACCACCCGGACGAGGCGTGCGGGGTGATCGCCGGGCCCGAGGGCTCCGATCGCCCGGAGCGCTTCATCCCGATGCTCAACGCGGCACGTTCGCCGACATTCTACGAG
>JBKJPD010000456.1:0-5239 GCA_046595345.1 Pseudonocardia sp. | reverse complement strand
ATCGATCTATCGATACTGTTCAGTCAGGGTCCGCAGCGCGGACCACGCGTGCAGACGGAGGAGCGATGCAGGATCTCGACGGCCGTGACGCAGTACCGACGCGTACGGAGCAGAAGCGGGCGGCACGCATGGAGCGCATCGAGCGGGCCGCGGCCCGCATGTTTGCCGCGCGGGGCTATGACGGTGCCAACTTCACCGACATAGCCGCCGAACTGGATCTGCGCGGGCCCAGCCTGTACCACTACTTCCCGTCCAAGGACGAGTTGTTCCTGCGCTGCCTGATGCACTCCTCCGAACAGGTCTTCGCGCGGCTACACGCCATCGCCGCCGACCACTCGGATGCCCGGCGGACGCTGCACGCACTGTTCCGCGAGCAGATCCTGATCGAGATCCGTGACTTCCCCGAGTTCGTGCCGTTGTTCTTCTCCACCACGGTGCCGGTGCCCCACCTGGCCGAGACGGTCACCCGGCTGCGCCGCGAGCATGCCGGCTTCTTCGAGAAGGCTGCCCGCCGGCTCGCGCGGGAGGCGGGCATCGGAAAGCGGGAGGTGCGGGTGGCGCTCGGGATCGCTTTCGGCGCGTTGGCCTATCTGCCCGAGTGGTACGACCCAGCCGGCCCGATCGGCGTGGACGAGCTCGCCGATCGGATGGCTGACGGGCTCACCCGGCCGTTCGACGTCCCTGACGCGGCGCGGTCGACGCAGCGCCGCGCGGCGAAAATCTAGTGGCTACTTGAAGTTTGACGTGTACGTTGACACAGAGGGTTCGACGACCGAATGGGCGAGGTACCGGCATGACAGCAGCACGTGCGCAGCAGGCGGCCGAGGAGTTCGTCCACGGCGGATACCCGTTGCCCTGGGCATTCGATGACGAACACCTCCAGTGGCAACAGACGATGCGCGCGTTCTGCGAGCGCGAGGTCGCGCCTGGCGCCGGCGAACGCAGCATCGCGCGCCGCTTCGATCCCGACCTCGTGCTGGCGGTCGGCGAACTCGGCGCCATGGGACTGCTCGTCGGCCCTGACGTCGGTGGCGGCGGCGGCGACCTGCGAATGGCCTGTCTGGCCGCCGAGGAACTTGCGACCGTCGACTCGTCGCTGGCAGCGACCGTGCACGTGCAGGCAATCAGCGTCGCGCTGCTCGCCCACCTGGCAGCCGACCGCGAGGACCTGCTCAAAGAGGTCCTGCCCGATGCCTGCTCCGGGCGCACGTTCATCTCGTTCGGGCTGACCGAGCCCACCGGCGGCTCGGACGCCGGCCACATCAGCACGTCGGCCAGGCGCGATGGCTCGGACTGGGTCATCAACGGTGCTAAACAGTTCATCACGAACTCGGGCACCCCCATGTCGCGCTACGTGATCTTGTTCGCCGCAACAGGCGAGGCGCAGGGTCGGCGCGCGCCGATCTCGGCGTTCCTGGTCCCGCTCGATGCCCCGGGCGTCACCGTGGGCGGCACCTATTCCAAGCTCGGCTGGCACGCCTCGGACACCCACCCGCTGTTCTTCGACGACGTCCGGGTGCCGGCGGACGCGCTGATCGGCACCGAGGGTTCGGGCTACCGCGAGGCACTGCGTTTTCTCACCTGGGCGCGGTTGCCGATCGCGGCCATGAGTACCGGGCTGGCACGGGGCTGCCTGGCCGACACGTTGCGCTTTGTCACCGGACGTGAGTCCTTCGGTGCCCCCCTGGGCAGTCATCAGGCCGTGGCGTTCCAGATCTCCGACATCGCCGTGCTCGCCTCGACTGCGCGCGTCATGACCTACGACGGCGCGCTGAAGTACGACCGAGGTCTACCCATCGAGCGCGAGGCCGCGATCGCCAAGCTGATGGCGTCGGAGGCCGCGAACAAGGCGGCCTACATCGCTACCGGGCTGCAGGGCGGGTACGGGTTCATCGAGGAGACCGCAGCAACCCGCCACTATCAGGACGCCCGGATACTGACCATCGGCGAGGGAACGTCGGAGGTCCAGCGCATGCTCATCGCCCGCGGTCTCGGCCTCGGGGTGTGACACCGGCACCGCCCTTGGCCGGCGTTCGGGTGATCAGCCTGGCCGAGCAGTACCCGGGTCCGTTCGCCACGATGGTGCTGGCCGACCTCGGCGCGGACGTTGTCCTCGTCGAGCGGCCCGGCTCAGGAGACCCGACCCGTGCCTACCCCGGGTTCTTCGACTCGATGGCGCGCGGCAAACGCTCGGTGGTCCTCGACCTGAAGACCGACGGCGGTCGCTCGGCGTTGTGGGATCTGCTCGAAACCGCTGACGTCCTGGTCGAGGGGTTCCGTCCCGGCACAATGGAGCGGCTCGGGTTCTCGCCTGCTTCGGTAGGCGACCGGCACCCAGACCTGCTCTACGTCTCGATCTCCGGCTACGGCCAGACCGGCCCCAACCGCCTGCGCTCCGGCCACGATCTCACCTACCAAGCCGAGGCAGGAGTGCTCTACGAACACGCCCCGCCGGCACCGCCCCCACCGCCACCGTCGCTCGCGCTCGGTGACCTGTCCGCGGCGATGTTCGCCGTGCAGGGTGTGCTTGCCGGGCTGCTACGCCGCGAACGCACCGGACTCGGCGGCCACATCGACGTCGCGATGGTCGACTGCCTGTCGACGTTGCTCGCCGCCCACGTGGGACCGGTGACGAACGGGACCGGCCCGCCCGGCTTCCCGTACGAACCCGGCTACGGTGTCTTCGTCACCGCCGACGGCGTGCATCTCGCGCTCGGTGTGGCGCACGAGGACCACTTCTGGCGTGCCCTGTGTGACGTGACCGGACTCGGCAGCGAACGCGACCTCGGCGCGGCTGCGCGCTTCGCCGACCACGGGCGCCTGCGAGGACAACTGTCCACCGCGATCGCCCGCCACACAGCGCCGCACTGGGAGCACGTGCTCGGGGCGGCCGATGTCCCCTACGGACGCGTACGCCGTTTGCAAGACCTGCCGCTTACCGCCCAGTCCGTCGCGCGGGAGATGTTCACCGCGCAGGACGGCCCGACCGGCGCGGTGCACGTGCGCCAACCACTCGTCTTCGACGGCGTGGCCCCGGGCCCTCGCCGCGGCGTGCCCGCACTCGGCGAACACGCGGCCGAGTTGCTGCGCGCCGCCGATGCCGTCACCGCCGGCTCGGCACCCGACGTGCCTGCGGACACCCAGACATGAGTGCCACACCCGAGGTGCGTCCCGACGGACGCGGCGACGCGGTCTGGGACGACTTTGGCCTCTACCAGGTGGCCGACGGCGTGCACCGCATCCCGCTCGCGCTGCCCGACGATGGGCTGCGCGCGGTCGACGTGTACGTGCTCGGGGATGTGCAGCGATCGCTCGTCACCCACATCCACCGCGAGCACTACACGCAGGCGGTGACGCTGCGCCGAGAGTTCGGGACCCGGGTCGGACTGGGACTCGGTGAGCGGGCTGCCGGGGGACCTGTGGGAGGAGCCGGACGACTGGTTCGTCCCGAGCTCGCATGTCGAGGTGCGGGCACACACACGGACACATCGTGATCCGCGACGCCGCCGCGGGGCTGCTGTTCTCCGGCGATCACGTGCTGCCGCGAGTTACACCGTCGATCGGCTTCGAGCCGGTCGTGCCGCGGCTACCACTGGGCGACTACCTGACCTCGCTGCAGCGGGTGCGTGCGTACGCGGACACCATGCTGCGGCCGGCCCACCGCCCGATTGCGGCCAGCGTCCACATGCGTACCGACGAACAGCTCGAACACCACGCCGAGCGGCTGGCCGGGTCGTACTCGGCTGTCGATGCCGATCACCGCACCGCCCGTCGGATCTCCGCGGAGCTGACGTGGACGAGCAGACACCGGACCTTCGACGCCCTGCATCACGGCGATCAGATGCTCGCCGTGCTCGAGACCAAGGCCCACCTGCACGTGCTCGTCGACCGCGACCGCGACCGTCCTGAGGTCGGTACCGATGCCGGCGTGACGTACTAGCTCCGCCGATGAGCAGTAAGACTCAGTGCGGGCGCCGGCCATCGATCGGCCTGCGGTGGCTGAAGGGCCGGCCGCGTTCAGGCAGCGACAGGAACCAGATTTCGGATCGAGTGTTAAGGACGGAACAGTAATGAGCGCAGCGGACGGCCGACCGGTGTCGGGCAAGTGGTTCGAGCAACTACCGGTCGGCATGGTGATCGAGCATGTGACGCGGCGCACGGTAACCGAGACCGACAACGTGCTGTTCACAACGATGACGATGAACCCGGCCCCGATGCACCTCGACGCCGACTACGCGTCGCGTACCGAGTTCGGTCGTCCTTTGGTCAACAGCATGTTCACCGTCGCGCTCGTCGTCGGTCTGTCGGTGCCGGAGCTGACTCTCGGCACGATCGTTGCGCAGCTCGGCCTGACCGATGTGCAGTTCCCAGCGCCGGTCTTCACCGGCGACACGATCCGGGTGCAGACCGAGGTGGCGGAGGCGCGCCGGTCCAAGTCGCGGCCCGGGCAGGGGTTGGTCGTGTTCGAGCACCGGGCCTTCAACCAGCGCGACGAACTGGTGTGCCGGTGTCGGCGCACCGGCCTGATGCACTGCAACCCGAACGAGGGGACAACGTCGTGATCACCGAGGACTACGACGCGCTCGAGGTCGGCGAGTAATGCCGCGATACCGAGGTGCTGGATATGGCCCAACGCGCGGACGGTGAGCACGCTGCGGTCCGGTCATCGTTCGCCGTGCGCAACCGTCTCGGCACCGACGCACTGGTCGGGACACCCGCGTTGCCGGCGGCGGGCAGGGTGGCAGCGGCATGAGCGACGTCGACGATGCGATCCGGGCTGCGCGGGCCGGGAACGACACGAGCCGCTGGCCTAGGGTGTGCGTGGCGTAGGCGCGGACACGAGTTACGTTACAACTGTCACCTGCGGAAACGTCATCGTGTCGAAAGTGTCTCGTGAACGCTTGTTACTGATGCAGTCAGCGGAAGAGCGTCGTTGCCGGCGGTTCACTCGGATTTGTTGTCGAACTGGCCTGCCCTTCTGGGCATTTGGTGGGGGACAAGCGGGGGGCGTTGGCGCCGATAGGTCGCGACAGCCTCCTCGGCCCCCGACCCCGACATCGCCGAAGGCCGGGTCGGGGCGTTCTTGCGGGAGGGGGTCGGACTGGAACGGATGCTCGCGGCGTGGACCTCACGCCGCGAGCTGCTCCCTCGTGATCACCCGGGCCGGGTGTCCACCCGTGCACAGTTGGTGCAGCAGGTGTGGGGGTTGCCGGAGCCCGGATGTGTCACCAACGGTGCG
>JBKJPD010000332.1:0-2528 GCA_046595345.1 Pseudonocardia sp. | reverse complement strand
GTGGAGGGGCTGCACGATGCGCTCGACGAACTGGACGGAGCGGCGATCGGGACCCTGCACTCGTTCGCGCGCCGCGTGCTCGTCGAGCATCCGATCGAAGCCGGCCTTCCACCGCTGATCGAGGTTCTCGATGCGGTCGGGTCGCGGGTCGCTGCGGACCGCCGGTGGGACGAACTCCAATCCGAGCTGCTCGAGGATGCCGAGGCGGCGCCGGTCCTGCGGCTCGGGCTTTCCGCCGGGCTCACCCTCGACCACCTGCGCACGCTCGCCCACGAGCTGGACGCGAACTGGGACCTGGTCGAGGAGAGGCTGCACGGGCCGCCGACACCGGCAGCGCCGACTGTCCAGGTGGGACCGCTGCGCCAGTCCGCCGCCGCCGTGGTCGGCCGGCTCGCGGAGTGCACCGACACCACCGATGGACTTGCCGGGCAGCTGCAGCGGGTCGCGACCTGGCTGCAGGCCTGTGACGGCGCCGATGACGCGCAGCTGCTCGACGAGCTGAACGAGCTTCCTGGGCCCGGCAACGGGGGCCGCGGGGCGAACTGGATCGGCGGCGCGCCGACGGTCAAGGAGATCAAGGCCGAGATCAAGGACCTCAAGACGGCGGCGGCCGAAGTGCGCGCCGTGGCCGTCGACGCCGTGCTGCGGGGCCTTCTGGCGCGGATCGCCGTCGCCACCCTCGGGGCGGCTGAGGCCAGGGTCGCCGAGGGCAAGCTGCAGTTCCACGACCTGCTCGTGCTGGCCCGCAGCCTCGTCCGTGACAGCCCCGACGCCCGCGAGGCGCTGTCGCAGCGGTACCGGTGGCTGCTGCTCGACGAGTCCCAGGACACCGACCGCGTGCAGATCGAGATCGCGGTGCGTATCGCTGGCGGTCGGGCGGCCTCGGCGCCCCGCTGGGAGGACGTCGATGTCCCGCCGGGGTCGCTGTTCGTCGTCGGTGACCCGAAGCAGTCGATCTACCGCTTCCGCCGCGCCGACATCGGCACCTACCTGCAGGCTCGGGCCCGGCTGGGCGAGACCGTCGCGTTGACGACGAACTTCCGCTCCACCCGCGTGATCCTCGAGTGGGTCAACACGGTCTTCGGGGCGTTGATCCAGGCGGAACCGGGAGCGCAGCCCGCCTACGTGGCGCTCGCGCCGGCACCGGGCCGGGAGCAGGGGCAACCGGTGGTGCTGCTCGGCGTGGCACCCGCCGCGGCGGGGACCACTGCCGATGCCGTGCGGGCGGCCGAGGCGCGCGACATCGCGGCGCTGATCGCGACCGCAGTTCGGGAGCGCTGGGAGGTCCGCGATCCGCGCGAGGACCGGAGGCGGGCGCTCACCGCGGCCGACGTGACCGTGCTGGTGCCTTCGCGGACGTCGATCGGCGGCCTCGAGGCGGCGCTCGACGCGGTCGGCGTTCCTTACCGCACCGAGGCCGCCACGTTCGTCTACTCCGCGCCCGAGGTCCGGGAGCTGTTGCTGTGCGCGCGGGCTGTCGACGACCCCACCGACGAGCTGGCTGTCGTCGCGACCCTGCGCAGCTCGCTGTTCGGCTGCTCGGACGTCGATCTCTGGCGTTGGCGGTCCGCGAGCCGCCCCTGGCGCTGGCGCGCCTCCGACGACCCGGAGCCGACAGGCCCCGTAGCCGACGGCTTACGCCAGCTCGCGGCCTGGTCGCGGTCGCGGGCGCGGCGCTCGCCCAGCGAACTGCTCGACGAGGTGCTCGAGGCGCGCCGGGTACTCGAGGTCGCGGTCGATTCGCCGCGGTATCGGGAGACGTGGCGCAGGCTGCGGTTCGTCGTCGACCAGGCGCGGGCCTGGTCGGAGGCCGAGCGAGGGTCGCTGCGCGAGTACCTCTCCTGGGCCGCACGCCAGGCCGAGGACACCGCCCGAGTCACCGAGACCGTCCTACCCGAGACCGACAGCGACGCCGTCCGCATCACCACGATCCACGCATCGAAGGGACTGGAGTTCCCGGTTGTCGTGCTCGCCGGGCTGTCCGCACGTGCCCCGACGATGCGCCCGCCCGTGCTGTGGCCTGTCGACGGGGGCTGCGAGGTCCAGCTCGGCAAGGACCGGCCCACCCTGGGGTACGCCGACGCGGACGCCGTGGAGAAGCGGCAGGAGGAGTGCGAGCGGCTGCGCCTGCTCTACGTCGCGGCGACCCGTGCGACCAGCCGTCTCGTCGTGTCGCTGCACCGAGCGGAAAAGGTGCAGTGCCCCGCCCAGTGGCTCGCCGCTGTCTGCCCCGACGGTGCCGGCTGGAACGCTCCGACCGACGTCGAACCGCTGACCCGGGCCACGCGGTCCGCGCCGCGAGCTGTGCCCACGTGGGCCGAGTGGACCGCCACCCGCGACGTGGGCCTGGCCGCGGCCGGGTTGCGGCAGGCGGAGTCCGCCACCGACATCGCCCACCGGCGCGCGGTAGCCCCGCTGCCCTCGATCGTGCGCGCCGGACTGGACAAACAGCCACGCGACCTCGATCTGCCGCCGTGGCGCAAGGGCCGCTACGGCACCGCCGTCGGTCGAGCTGTCCACGGCGTGCT
>JBKJPD010000347.1:0-3905 GCA_046595345.1 Pseudonocardia sp. | reverse complement strand
CGGGCGCTGTTGCCCGGCCCTGTCGACCAGGTGCCCAAGGTGGTCTCGCGGCTACAGATCGGCGGGACCGAGCTGGAGCCCGACGCTCCGGGTGATCCGGCGCCGGGCGTGCCGGTGATCTGGGTGAACGCCGCGCTGGAGATGACGGTCGGCAAGGCGGCGGCGCAGGTCGGTCACGCGTCGATGCTCTACGCGGCCGCCCGTGGGCTCACCGAGGTGCCCGCGTTCGCGGTCCGGGATGCCGGCCGGGCGCAGTGGGCGCAGCTCAGCCGGGCCGTGCAGCGCGGCGAGGCTGTGGCCGTTCGGGATGCGGGGTTCACCGAGGTGGCCCCGGGCACCATCACCTGCATCACGACGTCGGCGGCCCTGGCCTGAGTTGCCCGTGGCCGGGGCCTACTCTGCCACCGTGGATCACGTCGACGCTGTGCTCGCAACATTCGTCGGCATCGCGCGCGAGCAGGTCGCCGTGCCGGTCGGGGAGCTGGAGGCGCTCGTCGCGGCCCGGCTCGGGCTCGACCCGCAGGACCCCGCCACCGGTGTCCTGATCGGCGATGTCGAGCGCGATCTGTTGGACGACCCCGGCTCGCCGGTGACGATGCTCCCGCCCGACGTCGTAGTGCACGTTCCCGCGATCACCGATGGGATCGTGCTCACCCACCGGCTATCGGCCGCCGAACACGCCGAGGCCTACCTCGATATCGACACCGACCTCGCCGGATTCCTGAGGGTCTCCGAGCCGTGCATCCCCGGGGGCCCGCTCGATCCCGACGACGACGGTGCAGGCGCCATCTCGTGGACCGGCCCGATCGACTGGCTCAGTGACCTGCCCCTCGACGCACTGCTCGCGGTGCGGGTGACGGGCGACGGTCAGGTGACGGTCTCGGTACTGGACACCGAGCCGGTCGCACCGCCCGGGCTGGTCGTGGCACTGCGCGCGGCCTACGACCTCGAGGTGGCGGATCCGTGGCTCCCGGTCCCCGCCGAGCAGTTGGTGCTCGGGATGCTGCACGCCGACCGGGCCGTCTTCGCCGAGCCGCGACCCCCGCTCGCCGAGCTCGCCGCGGCCGCGGGTCTCGAACGGCGCGCCCACGAGTTCGCCCACGCGGAGTCCGTGTGGAAGTCGGCGACCGAGTCCGACCGGCACTTCCGGCTGATGGACCAGCTCGGGACGGGCGAGGACAGCCGTGCCGCGATGGAGGCGTTCGACCTCCTCACCGAGCAGGCAGGTGATCCGGCTGCCCTGCGCCGGGCACTGGACCACCTGTCACAGCCCGACGTCCTCGTCGCGGTCACCGAGGAACTCCTCGGCCCCGAGGACGACCCGGAACGGGTGACCGCGCTCGGCGCACTGGCGGACCGGCTTCTCGCCGTCGCCGGCCGGTCGCCGCGGGCCGCGGTGGCCGGCTGGATCGCCGCGCTGGCCGCCGAGCGCGGCGGCCGCGTGCTGGACGCCGAGTCGCACCTGCGGGCGGCGGCGCTGGCCGCCGACGGGTGGCCGCTGGTGGAGGACCGGCTGGCCTGGTACGAGTCCGACCGTGGTGACGCGCCCGCGGCGCTGGGCCGGTGGCAGTCCATCGAGGTGCCCGATGACGATCCGGACGTCGCGGTCATCCGCCCCTTCGCCGTGTCGGGCCCGGAACCGGGACGCAATGAGCCGTGCTGGTGCGGTTCGGGCCGCAAGTTCAAGCAGTGCCACCTCGGGAGACCGGCGGCCGCGCCTCTGCCCGACCGCGTGATCTGGCTCTACCGCAAGGCCATCGCCTACACGGAGCGTCGCGGCGGGGCGGCGGAGACCACAATGCTGTGGCACGCCGAGACGCTGGCCGGAGACGATGCGGACCTCGCCGACGGGGAGGACCTCAACGGTGACGCTCTCGACCGGGCCGATCTCGACCGGGCGCTGGCCGACCCCCTCACCGTCGACACCGTGCTGCACGAGGGTGGTTGGTTCGAGCGTTTCCTCGCCGACCGCGGCCCGCTGCTGCCCGCTGACGAGGCGCTGCTCGCAGTGTCGTGGCTACTCGTGGACCGCACGGTTTACGAGGTCAGGGAGGTGCGTCCCGGCGCCGGGCTGACGGTCCGTGACCTGCGCACCGGCGACCGCGTCGACGTCACCGAGCGCACGGCGAGCGGGTCCGTCGCCGTCGGCGGGCTGGTGTGCGCCCGGGCGGTACCGGACGGCGCGGGTCACCAGTTCGTCGGCGCGGTGTTCGCCGTGCCGCCGGGTCGCGAGCGGGAACTGCTGGAGGTGCTCGACGACGGCGACGAGTTCGAGCTGCTCGAGTGGATGGTCGCGACGACCGCACAGCCGGTGATCCCGGTCGTCGTCGAGGAGGTACCCCGGGTATCGCCCGCCGTGGAACACCTGCGAAACCTGCGCGAACGCCGCTGGTGTGACGAACCGGTGGTCGCCCTCGACGGCCTGACTCCACGGGAGGCGGCCGCCGACCCCACCCGGCGGGGGGACCTGGGCCGACTCGTCGACAGCTTCCCGGAGATCGACCCGGTGACCGGGGCTTTCGGCCTGCGCTCGGCCCAGCTGCGCACGCTCCTCGCCATGGAGTGATCGAGTCGCCATGGAGTGATCGAGGTCGGTGGTCCTCAGGCCCCGCGAAGCCGCCGCAGCGCCGCGTGGACCTTCTCGCGGTCATCGGTCTCCCAGAACGGCGGCAGGGACGCCTTGAGGAACCGGCCGTAGCGGGCCGTCGCGAGCCGCGGGTCGAGGATGGCGACGACGCCGCGGTCGTCCATCCCGCGCAGCAGGCGCCCGGCCCCCTGTGCCAGCAGCAGCGCGGCGTGGGTGGCCGACACCGTCAGGAAGCCGTTGCCGCCACGGGAGTCGGTGGCGCGCTGCCGGGCGGCGACCAGTGGGTCGTCGGGGCGCGGGAACGGGATCCGGTCGATGATCACGCACGACAGCGACGGTCCGGGGACATCGACGCCCTGCCACAGCGACAGCGTCCCGAACAGCGACGTGGCCTCGTCCGCGGCGAACTTCTTGACCAGCTGCATCGTGGAGTCGTCGCCCTGGCACAACAGTGGGGTGTCGAGCCGCCCGCGCAGCGCCTCGGTGGCCTGCTTGGCCGCGCGCATCGACGAGAACAGCCCCAGCGTGCGCCCGCCCGCAGCCTCGACCAGGCCCGCGATCTCGTCGAGGTAGGCCGGGGGGAGACCGTCGCGCCCGGGCGGTGGCAGGCGTTTGCAGACGTAGAGGATGCCGCTGCGGGCGTGCGCGAACGGCGACCCGACGTCCATACCCGACCACTTCGGGCCATCGGACATCGACACAGTGGGATCGGTGCTGTCGGTGCTGTCGGTGGACGAGGGCGGCAGCCCCCACTGCCGCGCCAGCGCGTCGAAGTTGCCGCCCAGCGTCAGGGTGGCGCTCGTCAGGATGACGGTCGACTCGCCGAACAGCCGTTCCCGCAGCAGCCCGCCGACCCACAGCGGCGCCGCCCGCAGGACCTTGTGTCGTGCCCCGTCAGCACCGGCCCGAGAAGACGAACCCTGCTCGGCGAGCCACACGACGTCGCGCCGATTCGCGGGGTCGGGCTCGACGAACGCGTCGATCAGCCGCACGGCGTTGTCGGCCACTTCCTCGAGCGCGGCGAGCGCGACCTTGCGCCCGGCGGCATCTGCGCTGTCCCCCGCCCGCCCCGGGTCCCGGCGTTCGCCGCCGAGCGAGGTCTTGCACGAGCCCGCGGCGTCCCGGACCGCGGACAACGCCCCGGACGCGGCCTCGGGCAGCTCGTCCCAGCGGCCGGCCACCATGTCCTCCAGCACCATCCCGAGGCCCTCGCCCGCCTCGGTGAGCCGGTCCGCGACCGCCTGATCGACGAGCTTGCCCATGCGCCTCGCCGCGACGGCGACCATTCCTGGGGTGAGCTCCGCGGTGGCGACGCCGG
>JBKJPD010000328.1:0-2642 GCA_046595345.1 Pseudonocardia sp. | reverse complement strand
AACGGTGGAACGAGCGTCAGCCCGCGGCGGCGAGCACCGCGCGACCGGTGAGCACCCTGGCCAGGTGCTCACGGTAGTCGGCCGCCGCGTCTGCGTCACTCGGAGCCGACGTGCCCTCCGTAGCGCGCTCGGCCGCGGCGCGCACCGCATCCGCGGTGGCGGGCCGGCCGATCAGCGCCTGCTCGACACCGGTGGCCCGGATCGGCGTGGTGCCCATGTTCGTCAGCCCGACACGGGCCTCTGAGATGGTGCCCCCGTCGACCTTGATCGCCGCGGCGACCGCACACATCGACCAGGCCTGCGCGGTCCGGTTGAACTTCTCGTAGTGGCTGCCCCAGCCCGTGTACTTCGGGAACCGGATCCCGGTGAGGATCTCGCCCTCGCCGATGGCGGTGGTGAAGTAGTCCACGAAGAAGTCCGCGGCGGTCACGGTGCGGGTGCCCGAGGCACCCGCGATGACCAGTTCGGCCTCCAGCGCCAGCGCTACCGCGCCCAGGTCACCGGCGGGGTCTGCGTGGGCGAGCGAGCCGCCCAGCGTGCCGAGGTGGCGAACCTGGTTGTCGGCCACCGTCGCGGTCGCCTGCGCCAGCAGCATGACGTGCTGCCTGACGAGATCGTCCCGGACGATGTCGTGGTAGGCGGTCATCGCGCCGATCACGATGCGGTCGCCGTCCTCACAGATGCCCCGGAGCTCCGGGATCCCGCCGAGGTCGATGAGCACCGACGGCGCAGCGAGGCGCAGCCGGAGCACCGGGATCAAGCTCTGGCCACCGGCCAGGATCTTCGCGTCCTCCCCGCCCTCCACCAGCGCCGTGATGGCGTCGGCGACCGACGACGGCCGGACGTAGTCGAACTTGGACGGGATCACAGGACCTCCCCCTGGGGGTTGTTCGGGTCGATCGAACCCAGACCGGCACCCGGTGAGTGGGTGGCGATCGGGGTTTCCTGGGTGGCGATGCCATTGGCGTCCTGGATGGCCCGCCAGACCCGCTGCGGGGTGCAGGGCATCTGAACGTTCTTCACGCCGAGGTGGCGCAGCGCGTCGATCACGCCGTTGACGATGGCCGGCGTCGAGGCGATGGTGCCCGCCTCGCCGACGCCCTTGACGCCCAGCGGGTTCGACGTGGCGGGCGTGCTGACCGTGGCCGTGTCGAAGTTCGGGAGGTCCGCCGCGGAGGGAATCGTGTAGTCGACGAACGTGCCGTTGACCAGCGTGCCCTGCTCGTCGTAGTTCGCCTCCTCGAACAGCGCCTGCGCGATGCCCTGGGCGAGACCACCGTGCACCTGACCCTCGACGAGCATCGGGTTGACCACGGTGCCGATGTCGTCGACGCACACGTACTGACGCAGCGTCACGCGCCCGGTGTCGGTGTCGACCTCTATCGCGCACAGGTGGGTGCCGTGCGGGAAGGAGAAGTTCTCCGGGTCGTACACGGCGTCGGAGTCCAGCGAGAGCTCCATGTCGGCCGGGTAGTCGTGCGCGGTGAACGCGGCGTAGGCGATCTCCTGGATGGTCTTGCCCTTGTCGGTGCCTCGCACGGTGAATGTGCCGCCCCCGAACTCGATGTCGTCCTCGGAGGCCTCCAGCAGGTGCGCGGCGAGCTTCTTCGCCTTCGCCACGACCTTCTCGGCGGCCTTGACGACGGCGATGCCACCGACCACCAGCGAGCGCGAGCCGTAGGTGTCGAGACCCTTCGGCGAGATCTGGGTGTCGCCGTGCAGGATCTCGACGTCGTCGAACGGCACGCCGAGCTGGTCGGCGACGATCTGGCTGAACCCCGTCTCGTGCCCTTGACCGTGTGGGGAGATACCGGTGATCACCTCGACCTTGCCGGTGGCCAGCATGCGGATGCTGGCGGCCTCCCAGCCGCCGGCACCGTAGGCCAGCGAGCCGAGCAGCCGGGACGGGGCCAGCCCGCACATCTCGGTGTAGGTCGAGATCCCGATACCCAGCTGGACCGGGTCACCGGCGCGGCGGCGTTCCTGCTGCTCGCGTCGCAGGCCGGCGTAGTCGAACATCTCCAACGCCTTCGCGGTGGCCTGCTCGTAGTTGCCGGAGTCGTAGGTCAGGCCGCACACGGTGGTGAACGGGAACTCCTCGTGGGTGATCCAGTTCTGCCGGCGCAGCTCCATCGGGTCGCGGCCGAGCTCGACCGCGAGCTCCTCGATGATCCGTTCGGCGCCGAACGCCGCTTCCGGGCGGCCGGCGCCACGGTAGGCGTCGGTGGGCGTCTTGGTGGTGAACACATTGCGGCAGGTGAACCGGTAGGCCGTGAACTTGTAGATCGCGTTGAACATGAACGCGCCCAGGATCGGGACACCGGGGCCGATGAGGCTGAGGTAGGCGCCCATGTCGGCGATCAGGTGGACGTCCAGCCCGGTGACGGTGCCGTCGCGCTTGGCGGTGATCGTGATGTCCTGGATCTGGTCGCGGCCGTGGTGCGCGGCGAGCAGGGACTCCGAGCGGGTCTCGGTCCACTTGATCGGCTTGCCGAGCTTCTGCGCGACGAGCACGCAGAGCATCTCCTCGGGCACGACGGCGATCTTGCCGCCGAAGCCGCCGCCGACGTCGGGGGCGATGACGCGGATCTTGCTCTCCGGGACGCCCAACGTCACGGTGGTCATGGTGCGCAGGATGTGGG
>JBKJPD010000066.1:0-4183 GCA_046595345.1 Pseudonocardia sp. | reverse complement strand
ATCAGGACGTGTCGCGGTCCCGGCGTGCCTCGCGGTCGACCGCCTCGACGACCGCCTGCGCCGACTCGTCCCCGATCCGCACCGCTTCCCCGACGAGCACGGGGTCGACACACAGCGCACCCATCCCCGCCGAGCGGGCCGGGCCGATCGCAAGCAGGTGCCCCGGGCCGCGGGCCGGATGCGCGGCATCGGTGACGATGCGCAGGTCGGCGCCGTAGCGCCGCGATCCCTGGGCTACCGAACCCAGCCCGGGCACGATGCGGTCCAGCGCGCGGGCCCACAGCGACAGGCCCGCGTCGGCGTCGGGATGCAGGTCGTCGGTGCCGCGGCAGAGCATCACCAGCACGTGGGTGGCGCCGCCGCGCAGGGCCCGCGACATGGCCAGCGGCTCACCGACCGAGCCGTCCACCCAGCGCCGCCCCCCGAACGCGACAGGTGGCCCGCACAGCAGCGGGATCGAGGCGCTCGCCCGCAACGCCTGCTTCCAGTCCTCGACCGTGACCATGCCCGCGAGGGTGTGCGAGGTGAGGTCGGCGGCGTCGGTGGCTACGACGTGCAACGGGGCGGGGGTGCGGCCCAGCGCGTCCCAGGCCATCGGCCTGCGCGAGCCGAGCACGTTGACGAGATGGTCCAGCGAGACGACGGGACGCCGCGAACCGAGGCGTCGCATGTTGATGAAGGCGTCGGTGGAGAGGTCCTCGGGGAAGCAGGCGGCGCACTCCGCGGCGGAGCCGGTGAGGAACGCGGCAGCGCTGAACGATCCCGAGGAGGCGCCGTAGACCTCGTCGAACCCGAGCCGCAGCCCGGCCCGGTCCAGCGCATGCAACATCCCGGCGACGTAGGCGCCGCGCATCCCGCCTCCACCGACGACGAGCGCGACACGGTGGTCATCGCCGCGCGCTCCGGGGACGGTGCCGTCGTCGCGCCGGTCGAGCAGGACGCGCAGGACGTCGTGATCGCCGTGCAGATAGGGGAGCGATTCCGCCGATTCCACAGTACGAGCGTACGGGCCGCTCGCCGTCGGAGTGACCACCGCGTTACCGACCGGCCGTCACCGGGACCGGCTCGGCGCCCGCTTCGGCCCCGACCTCGCGCAGGTAACGGAGCACCTCGGCGTAGGAACCGATCAGGCCGGCTTCGGCGTAGGACAGATCGTGGCGCAGGCAGAAGGCCTTGACCAGCGGCTGCACCTCGCGCAACGCCGGACTGGGCATGCTCGGGAACAGGTGGTGCTCGATCTGGTAGTTCAAGCTGCCCAGCAGGAGGCTGACGCCCCAGCCGCCGCGGACGTTGCGGGAGGTGAGCACCTGGCGGCGCAGGTAGTCCAGCTCGTCGTCACTGTCGAGGATGGGCATGCCCTTGTGATTGGGCGCGAAGGCGCAGCCCATGTAGAGACCGAACAGCCCCTGGTGCACCGCGATGAACGCCACCGCCTGCCCGGGAGGCAGGACGACGAACACCGCCGCGAGGTAGCCGCCGACGTGCACCGCGAACAGCGCAGCCTCGACGAGGCGGGAGCGGACGACATCGCGTGCCCACAGGGCCTGGACGCTGGCGACGTGCAGCGCGATCCCTTCCAACAGCAGCATCGGGAAGAACAGCGCGGCCTGCCGGCGGGCGATCATCGTGCCGAGCGCACTGCGCCGGGCACGGGCCTGCGCGTCGGTGAATGCGATTGCACCGTCGGCGATGTCGGGATCGCGGTCCACCTGGTTGGGGTGGGCGTGATGGCGGTTGTGCTTGTCGATCCACCAGCCGTAGCTCAACCCGATCAGCAGATCGGCGCACAGCATTCCGAGCCGGTCGTTGGCACGCCGCGACGTGAACACCTGCCGGTGCCCTGCGTCGTGGCCGAGGAATCCGACCTGGGTGAAGGCGGCCGCGAGGAACACCGCGACGGCCAGCTGCCACCACGATGGCCCGAGAAGCGCGAAGGCCGTCCAGCCCGCGGCGTACGCGAGCAGGGCGACGGCGATTCGCACGCGGTAGTAGGCGGGACGCCGATCCAGCAGCCCGGCCGACTTCACCAGCCTGGACAACTCCGCGTAGTCACTCCCCCGGCCCGCGCCGTCCGGTCGCCGACCGGGATCGAGACGTCGAGGACGATCGCTCGGCGGGCCGACACCGCTCATGCTGAAACACCTCGGGTTCACCGATCGGGGGTTGTCGCCGGAATCCGAAGCGACTCGTTACCGACCTCAAGCATGGGGTCCGCCCGGTCCTACTGTCCAGCCCAGGTCGGCCCACAGGCCATGACCGGCGCATATTCGGGCGCGCCCACCTGGAACCACGTTGGAACATACCGGTCGGGGGGGCCTTGTTGTGCGTCTTCAGGCGTTCGCCGTAGGGTTCATCGAGCGGTTGAGACCACAGTCCGCGCCACGAGTCCGCGACGCCCAATATCGAGGAGCCGGTGCGCATGAACGGCGATCCATCCGTCGACGCGGTTGCCGGTGACGGCGAGGATGTCGGCGAGATCATCCGGTTCGACGTCGTCGATCACGGCCCGGACATCCGGGTCCTGCACGTCGTTGGCGAGCTGGACACCCTGACCTCGCCACTACTCCAGAACCGCCTGCTCGAACAGCAGGCGCAGGTTGGGAACGTCGTCCTCGACCTCACCGACGTCACCTTCCTCGGATCAGCGGGGTTGGCGGTGCTCGTCGGCGCGAAGGGCGACGCCGACAGCCGGGGCTGCCAACTCCTGGTCGTCCCCGGCTCGCGCATCGTCAAACGGGCGCTCGAGGCGACCGGGCTGTTGCACCTGTTCGTCATAGCCGACGGCGTGCCTGAAGCCCTGGCCGCCGCCCGCTAACCTGGTGCTCGGCATGGAGGCGTAAGGGTGCCTGGTGGCCCTCGCGGTCTTCAAAACTGACGTGGCCGAGTATCTCGGCCAGGCGGGTTCGATTCCCGTCCGCCTCCGCCACCAGGCCCCGCGACGGCCCCCCGGAGCCCGTGCGGGCTCCGCTGACGCTCCACCCGGAGCCCATGCGGGCTCCGCTGACGCTCCACCCGGCGGGTCGGAGCCCGATAAGCCCTGATCAGTGCCAGGGTGGATGAATGAATGCCCTCGACCTGACCGCGCTCGGCGCGGCCGAGATCGTGGCGCGCGTGCACGACGGGCGGATCAGCGCGGTCGACGTGGCCCGTGCGCACCTGCACCGGATCGCCGAGCTCGACGGGACCATCGGAGCGTTCCAGGAACACGATCCGCAGCGGGTGCTCGCGGAGGCCGGTGGGGTCGATGCCCGCGCCGACCGGTTCGCACTGCCGCTCGCCGGGGTTCCGGTCGCGATCAAGGACAACGTGGACGTCGCGGGCTACCCGACCCGTCACGGGTCCGCGGCCACATCCAGCACACCGGCCCGCCGCGACGACGAGCTGGTGAAACGGCTCAGGGGCGCGGGTGCCGTCGTCATCGGTAAGACACGGCTGCCGGAGCTCGCGATCTGGGGCTTCACGCACTCCGCCCTCGGGATCACCCGCAACCCGCTCGACGAGGCGCTCGACCCCGGCGGTTCCAGCGGTGGCACCGCGGCAGCGGTGGCCGCCAGGATGGCCGTGCTGGGGCTGGGCACCGACGGTGGCGGCTCGATCCGGATCCCCGCCGCGTACTGCGGCCTCGTCGGGCTCAAGCCGGGCACCGGGGTGGTACCGCTGCCGGGCGGCGCCGACGAGCACTGGTGCGGGCTGAGCGTGTCCGGCCCGATCGCCCGAACCGTGGCCGACGCGGAGCTGATGTTCCGGGTGCTCAGCGGCCTCCCGGGCCTCGACCAGCAGAGTCGGCACGGCCGGGAGTGGCCCGAACGGATCGTGCTGTCGCTGCGCAGCCCGACGCCGCTGGGCCGGCTGCACCCCGACCACCGCGCCGCAGCGGTGGGCGCTGCCGCGCGGCTACGCGCCGGGGCGTCGGGCGCCAGCGTCTCACTCGCCGACCCGTCCTATCCGCCCATCACCCAGTGGACGCGCCGCTGGCACGCCGGCGTTGCCCTCGAGGTCGCCGCCCTCGGGCTCGACCCACATGAGCTGGAACCCCGCACCGCGGCGATCGCGCGCAAGGGCCGCCGGGTGCTGCGTTTCACCCGGCCCCGGCCCCGGGCGGCAGCGGCGTGGCGCGACCGGTTCCTCGACTGGCTCGACGAGGGCGGTCACGACCTCCTGCTGTGCCCGGCCGTGGCCGGGC
>JBKJPD010000452.1:0-5319 GCA_046595345.1 Pseudonocardia sp. | reverse complement strand
ACGGAACGGGTCGGCGACGGCGACCTCGCGGCCCCCGTCCGGTTCCTGGAAGGGTTGGCGAGGATCGGTACGTCGCACCGCCTCGGCCTGCTCGTCGACGGGCCGGGCGAGGAGTGGGGCCCCCTCGCCGAGCGGTCCGGTGTGGTGGGCTCCGGTGTCGTGTTGCACCACGCCCCGCCGGGCGTCCCGTGGGATCGCCTGGTGTGGGTGGCGTGCCTGATCGCGGGGGCGTCTACGGCAGGCGTCGAGTCAGTGGTCCGGCTGCGGGAGGCCGTGGCGCAGCACCCGCTGGAGGAAGAGTTCTCCTGGGGCCCGCACTGTTGCAACTAAGTTGCAGTTAATGTCGTGTCCGGTGGGGAACTTCATTCACGCAACAGGGTCACTCCAATGGGGCGGCATAGGTCGTGGGAAACCCGTATCCCCCGCAATTCCCGCTCGTTCTTGGCAGTGACTGGCCCGACACGGGCCAGTTGTACGAGTTGTCTGGGTGCCCGCGTTTGAGGGGCGGGCACCTGTCTCCCGGACCGGTCAGACCCGGCGCCGGGGAAAGGATGGAGGATGTCCGAGTCCCCCCGCACCAGGCGTCGTATAGCCACGGCGATGATTGCCGCTGGAGCCACGCTCGCCACCACCGCTCTCGCCCTGCTCCCCGGGACCGCGAGCGCGTCGAGCCACCGTGAGGCGCCGCTCATCGCGGCCGCTCCGGCCTACGACAACACCGACCTGTACGCCTTCGTCTCGCCGGACAAGCCGGACACCGTGACGTTCGTATCCAACTGGTTCGGCCTGCAGGAGCCCAACGGCGGCCCGACCTTCTACCCGTGGGCCGACGACGCCCGCTACAACATCAAGATCGACTCCAACGGCGACGGCGTGGCGGACACGACCTACCGCTACGAGTTCAAGACCGACCGCAAGGCGCAGAAGGAGACGTTCCTCTACGCCAACGGTCCGGTCACGTCGCTCGACGACGAGAACCTGCTGTTCAAGCAGTACTGGACCCTCACCAAGATCGACTCGAAGGGCAAGGAGGAGGTCGTGTCCAAGGGACAGGCCGCTCCGTCCAACGCCGGCGCAGCCTCCATCCCGGACTACGCCGCTCTGGTCAAGCAGGCCACGTACCCGGTGGGCAAGAAGGGTCAGACCTACGTCGGCGGCGCCGAGGACCCGTTCTTCCTCGACCTGCGCGTGTTCGACCTGCTCTACGGCGGCAACCTGTCCGAGGTCGGCCAGGACACCCTCGCCGGGTACAACGTCAACACGACGGTCCTGCAGGTTCCGATCAGCGATGTCGCGCTGAACGGTGACGGCAAGTCCAACCCGGTCATCGGCATCTGGAGCACCACCGACCGCAACTCCTCGGTGGACTACGGCGGCGGTGCCGAGAAGGCATCCGGCAAGTTCGTCCAGGTCTCGCGCCTTGGCAACCCGCTGGTCAACGAGGTCGTCCTCCCGGTCAGTCTGAAGGACGCCTTCAACGGGATCAGCCCCGACGTCGACGCCACCATCCCGGCCGTCGTCGCCCGGGTCACCAACCCCGAGGTCCCGAAGCTCGTGGAGGCCATCTATGGCATCCCTGCGCCGAAGACCCCGCGTAACGACCTGGTCGAGATCTTCCTGACCGGTATCGCCACCAACGCGCCGACGCTGGACGGCACCAAGCCGCCGATCCAGGCGGACCTGAACTCGCAGGTGCTCAACAAGGACGTGAACCCGAAGAAGTTCGTCCCGTCGGAGATGCTGCGCCTCAACACCGCCGTCGCCCCGTCCAAGGAGCCGAACCGGCTCGGGGTTCTCGGCGGGGACCTGCAGGGCTTCCCGAACGGCCGCCGGCTCGCCGACGACGTCGTCGACATCACCCTCCAGGCTGCTCAGGGTGCCGCCACCAACGGCATCGTCAAGGCTCTCGCCGCCGGTGACAAGGTCAACGCGAATGACAAGAAGTTCGGGACCTCGTTCCCGTACGTCGCGGTGCCGAACAACAAGAACGTCAACAACAAGGCCAACAAGCAGGGCGTTGTCGTCCCCCCGGTCACCACTCCCGGAACCGGCCCGAACCTGCCGACTCCGTCGGTGGTCACGGGTCTCGCGGCCATCGCGCTGCTGGGTGCCGGCGTCGTGATGATCGCCCGCCGTCGCGAGACGGGGGCTCAGGTCACCAGCTGACCGATCGGGTGACATAATCGGGGGGTTCGGGGCGCGCAGACGGCGCCCCGGGCCCCCCGCTCCCTTCTGCGAGGATGCCTTCCATGACCGGTGAGCCCGGCTCCCGCTCGCGAATTCCTGTCCTGCTCGTCATCACCGGTGTGCTCCTGGCGATCGTGGCGGCCACGAGCTACTTCTCCACCCGCGACACCACACCGGCCGCGGGGCCTGCCGCGGCAGCCCCGGAAGCCGCCCCCAGCTCGCTCGACCAGCTGATCTACCGGGCGCAGGAAAACCTGAAGACCCGCCCGAAGGACGCCCCGCTGTGGGCCCAGCTCGGGGCCGCCTACGTCGAGCAGGCCCGCATCACCGGCGACCCGTCGTACTACAGCCGGGCGCAGGGCGCGCTGGAGCAGTCGCTGGCCGTCACCCCGCAGGACAACGGCGAGGCCCTCATCGGTATGGGTCAGCTGGCCAACGCCCGGCACGACTTCGTCGCCGCGCGCGACTACGGCGAGCAGGCCCGCGCGCTGCGCCCCTACACCGGCGCGGTGTTCGGGGTGCTGGCCGATGCCTACACGCAGCTCGGGCGGCCCGAGGACGCCACCGCCGCCCTGCAGAGCATGCTCGGTGTCGATCCTGGGCTGGCGGCGTTCAGCCGTGCCTCCTACGACTACGAGCTGCACGGTCGCGTGGACGAGGCCCGGGCGGCGATGGAGCGGGCCCTGTCCGCCGCACAGTCCCCCGAGGACATCGCGTTCTGCCGCTACTACCTCGGCGAGCTGTCCTGGAACAACGGTGACATCGACGGGGCGTCCACGAACTACGAGGCCGGACTGGCCGTCGCCCCCAAGAACGTCGGGTTGCTGCAGGGCCGCGCCAAGGTCGCCATCGGCCAGGGTCGCATCGAGGATGCCATCGCCGGCTACCAGGCCATCACCACCCGCGTGCCGTTGCCGCAGTACCTGCTGGAGTACGGCGAGCTGTTGCAGGCCGCAGGCCGGGGCGCTGACGCGAAGTCGCAGTACGAGGTGCTGGCCGTGCAGAGGAAGCTCTACGCCGCACAGGGCTCCAACGACGATCAGGTCGGCGCCATCGTCGCGGCCGACCACGGAACCCCCGCCGACGCTCTCCCCCTGGCCGAGGCCGAATGGGGCCGTCGACAGAGCATCTTCAGCGCCGACGCTCTCGCCTGGGCGCTGCACGTGAACGGCCGGGACGCCGAGGCACTGACCTACGCCGACCGCGCGGCCTCGCTGGGCGGCCGGAACGCGACCTACACGTTCCACCGCGGCATGATCCTCGCCGCCCTCGGACGTCGCGCCGACGCGCTCGCGGCGCTGAACGCCGCGCTGGCGATCAACCCTCACTTCAACCCGCTACAGGCGCCCACCGCCCGCGCGACAATCGCATCCCTGGAGGCGGGTCGATGATCTTTTTCCGGCGCGTCGCGCTGCTGATCCTCGCGGTCGGTGTGCTTCTCCTCGTGCCTGTCGGGCCCACCCCACAGGCGCAGGCGCATCCGCTGGGCAACTTCACCGTCAACCACTACGACGGCCTGACCCTGCACCCGGATCGTGTCGAGGTACTCGCGATCCTCGACGTCGCCGAGATCCCGACGGTCCAGGAGCGCGCGGCGACCGACACCGACGGCGACGGGGTGATCTCGGGCCCCGAGGCCGCGGCACACGGCGCCGCCGAATGCGCCGACATGCTGACCGGCACGCAGCTGAGCGTCGACGGCACACCGGCGCCATTCACCGTTGCGTCGTCCGCCGCGGAGTACCCGGTGGGTCAGCAGGGTCTGCCCACCACCCGCGTGACGTGCCACCTCGTCGCCCCGGCGGACCTGTCAGGACGGGCCACCCTCGCGTTCACCGACACCTTCAAGGCTGACCGGATCGGCTGGCGGGAGATCACCGCCACCGGCGAAGGCCTGCGGATCGACGCGAGCGACGTCGCGGCGCAGAGCGTGTCGCAGGAGCTGCGCTTCTACCCGGCCGACCTACTGTCCAACCCGCGCAACGAGCGCTCGGCGCGGATCAGTGTGACGCCGGGAAGCGGTTCCGCCGCGCCGCTCGTCTCGCTCCCGTCCACAGGGGTGAACTGGGTGGACGCGGCGCTCCAAGGTGCGGAGAGGTTCCTGTCCGGGCTGGCCGGCAGCCGCGAGCTCTCGCCGACCGTCGCGTTGCTCGCCGTCATCATGTCGCTGGTCCTGGGCGCCTCGCACGCGATGCTGCCCGGGCACGGCAAGACGGTGATGGCGGCCTACCTCGCGGGCAAGCAGGGCACCCGGCGTGACGCGCTCGCCGTCGGCGCGACGGTGACGGTCACACACACAGCGGGTGTGCTGGTGTTCGGGTTGCTGATCTCACTGCTCGCGGCGTTCTCCCCGGTCGAAGCCATGCGGTGGCTCGGCGTGGTCAGCGGGCTGCTCGTCGCGGCGGTCGGGGTGGCGTTGTTGCGCACGGCAGTCCGCAGGCGCCGGGAACTTGCCGCACTGCCCCTGGCGCAGCGGACCGGGGTCCTGATCGGTGCTGCGATCGGCGGAAGCGCCATCGGCCAGGGCCACGGGCACGGGCACGGCCACGGCCACGGCCACGAGCCGGAGGAACGCTGGAGCCGGACCAGCCTCATCGGCATGGGTATGGCGGGCGGGCTCGTCCCGAGTCCCACTGCCCTGGTGGTGCTGCTCGTCGCGGTCGACGCCGATCGCCCGTGGTTCGGCGTCGCCCTCGTGCTGTGTTACGCGCTGGGCATGGCGGGAACCCTGACGGCCGCCGGGCTGCTGCTGGTCTCGGTTCGGGACCGGCTTGCCGGCGCCGAGCGGACCCGGGCATGGCGTGAGCGAGCCGGCCGTCTCATGGTGGTGGTGCCGGTTGCCACCGCCGCACTGGTATTCGCTGTCGGCATCGGGCTTGCGCTCCGCAGCCTCGCCGTCGGTGTCTGACCCATTCCACGACAATTCAACCAGATGGAACTCAACCAGGAGGACATGTGCGGCGTCACATCGCCACGGTCGGTCTGCTGCTCGCGTTCGGCGC
The DNA here is from genome assembly GCA_046595345.1 of Pseudonocardia sp. GTDB lineage: Bacteria > Actinomycetota > Actinomycetes > Mycobacteriales > Pseudonocardiaceae > Pseudonocardia. The sequence continues at coordinate 130 of JBKJPD010000452.1, read as the reverse complement.
AGCCGCGGGATGCTCGTCGGGCCCCGACCTCGGGCCGGTGTTCAACAGCGAGGGCGATCAGGTCGTGAGCTGTATGGCCCATCAGACCGACAAGCCCGGAGCGCTCTACACCGACACAGCGACCCGCGAG
>JBKJPD010000103.1:0-2600 GCA_046595345.1 Pseudonocardia sp. | reverse complement strand
GATCGCCATCGCCAGGACGGCCATCGAGATCCGCTCACCCGCGGTGAGCAGCATGTCCAGCTCACGCGGCGGCGGGGCCGGGGAGACCTGATCGGCGAGTTCGAGCAGTTCGTCGGTGAAGTCACCCATCGCGGAGACCACGACGACGACGTCATGGCCCTCTTTGTGTGTGCGGACGATCCGCTCGGCGACCTTCTTGATGCGATCCGCATCCTGGACCGAGGAGCCGCCGTACTTCTGCACGACGAGGGCCACCGCCGACCTCCTGTACTGGCGCGACGCGGGTACGCGGCGCCGTCTGGTTCATCGTCCGGCCGCTTCCGCGAGGCGCGGCGCTCTGCCGGGCGCTGGTCGGGAAGTGACCCTACCGGCGCGCGGCAGAGCCGCCGATCGAGATGACCCACACCACAGGTCCGCGCCGGCACCGATGTCACGCCCAGCCGAGCGCCTCACCGGCGGAGGGCCCTGGTGATCGGTTCAGCGGATGCGGCGCACCAGTCGCACGGCGACAGTGGTGATCACGAACCAGAGCAGCGCGGCTGCGCCGAAGTTCAGCGCGACGGCCAGCTTGGGCTCCGCGGGGAGGAACAGGGTCGACAGCCCCAGGTCAAGGTACTGGGCGGCATCCCGGATGAGCGTCGCCCACCAGTTCGCAGGGTTGGCGTCGAGCAGCGTCAGCACGATGTAGGCCACGATCACCGCCACGATCGCCAGACCGATGGTCCGCAGCACGCTCGCAACCAGGCCTGCGCCCCGTTGAGCCGTGGTTCGCACCGGCATGAGTGTCCTCCCACGTTCGCAGGACGCCATCGTGGCACGCCACACAACGTGTAGCTACTCGCCGGTTTCACCCGATCGGCTGCCAACGGCGCGACCTGGGGTTGCTGAGTGCCCCCCTGTTCCGGCTACTCTCCACCCTGTGGTGCGCCTGCTCCTTCGCCGCCGCGGCGGGGTCTGACCGACCGGCCCCTCGTCGCGGGTCTTGGTGTGCGCGCCGGTCACTCACCGATCGGCCCACCCAGGGAGTGTCTTTTCATGTCGACCTCGCCCGATTCCGCTGTCTTTCACTCCGCTGCCTCGTCGCCCGCCAGCAGGCTGCGCACCCCGACGCAGCCGGTGCCCGACGGTCAGCCCGTCTGGAACCGCCAGCGCGGCTCTCACCTGCCCCATTCCCGCTACCGCTCGTTCCACGAGATGGTGGAGCCGGTATCGCTGCCCGACCGCACCTGGCCGGACACGCGCATCACCACAGCGCCGCTGTGGTGTGCCGTCGACCTGCGTGACGGCAACCAGGCCCTGATCGACCCGATGAGCCCGGCCCGCAAGCGCCGCATGTTCGACCTGCTGGTGCGCATGGGCTACAAGGAGATCGAGGTCGGGTTCCCGGCTGCGAGCCAGACCGACTTCGACTTCGTCCGAGAGATCATCGAGCGCGACCTGATCCCCGACGACGTCACGATCCAGGTGCTCACCCCGGCCCGCTCCGAGCTGATCGAGCGCACCTACGAGGCGTGTGAGGGCGTGTCGCGCGCGATCGTCCATGTCTACAACTCGACATCGATCCTGCAGCGCCGCGTCGTGTTCCGCGCCGATCGCACCGGCATCTCCAAGATCGCCACGGACGGGGCGGAGGAGGTGCTGCGGTTCAGCGAGAAGTACCCGGCCACCGACTGGTGCTTCGAGTACTCGCCGGAGTCCTACACCGGCACCGAACTGCAGTACGCGGTGGACGTCTGCAACGCGGTGAGTGAGATCTGGCAGCCCACACCGCAGTCGCCCATGATCGTCAACCTGCCGGCGACCGTGGAGATGTCCACGCCCAACGTGTACGCCGACTCCATCGAATGGATGCACCGCAACCTGGCGCGTCGCGACGGAATCGTGCTGAGCCTGCACCCGCACAACGACCGCGGCACCGCCGTGGCCGCCGCCGAGCTCGGCTACCAGGCTGGCGCCGACCGCATCGAGGGCTGCCTGTTCGGTAACGGCGAGCGCACGGGCAACGTCGACCTGGTGACGCTGGGGATGAACCTGTTCACCCAGGGCATCGATCCGCAGATCGACTTCTCCGACATCGACGAGATCCGCCGCACCGTCGAGTACTGCAACCAACTCAACGTCGCCGAGCGCCACCCATGGGGCGGGGACCTCGTCTACACGGCGTTCTCCGGCAGCCACCAGGACGCGATCAACAAGGGCTTCGAGGCGATGAAGGTCGACGCCGCCGAGGCGGGCGTGGACGTCGACCAGTTCCGCTGGGAGGTGCCCTACCTGCCCGTCGACCCGAAGGACATCGGCCGCACCTACGAGGCCGTGATCCGGGTGAACTCGCAGTCCGGCAAGGGCGGCGTCGCCTACATCATGAAGGCGGAGCACCAGTTCGACCTGCCACGGCGGCTGCAGATGGAGTTCTCGAAGGTGATCCAGGAGGTCACCGACTCCGAGGGCGGCGAGGTCTCGCCCAAGGAGATGCGCGACGTCTTCGACACCGAGTACCTCGACCGCGCCACCCCCCTGAAGCTGATCCGCCACCGGCTGACCAGCGACGGGGAGGGCACCGACGAGATCATCGCCACGGTGCGGGTGGAGAACGACCTGCA
>JBKJPD010000148.1:0-5645 GCA_046595345.1 Pseudonocardia sp. | reverse complement strand
CGCCCGCCCGCGTCGAGAATGAGCTCGTCGAGCTCGTCGCACAGCGCGCCCAGCCCCGGCCCGACCGGGAGGTCGACGCACAGCGTCCAGCCCGGTTTCGGGAACGAAAGCGGCGCGCGGCTGCCCTCGCCGAACCGTTTGAGCACGTTGAGCGCGGATACCTGACGCCCCGTCGTCATCCGTTCCAGCACCGTGCGGATCACGTCGCCGCGGTCGAGTGGCACCACGAACTGGTACTGGAGGAATCCGCGCGGGCCGTAGCCGCGGTTCCATTCGCCGATGATGTCGAGCGGGTGCAGGAACTGCGTGATGTTCTGGATCGCCCCGAACTTCGTGGGCGACTTGCGATACCAGACCTCGCTGAACAGCTTTCCGGTGAACCGGTTGAGCAGGCCGGGCGGAAAGATGTCGGGAACCGTCAGCAATTGCGGCGCATCGAACTTCAACGGGTCGCGCCGCAGTTTTGGCGGCAGGTCGTCGAGTGTCGCGTGGTTGGCGCGCAACAACAGGCCGCGGCCGAAATGCGGGCCGGTGGTGACAGCGTCGAACCACGCCACGGATTCGGCGTACTTCTCGTCGTCGCGCGCCTGGCGTTCCATGAGCTCGGCCAAGTTGTCGATCTGCTCTGTATCGACGACGAAATAGGCCGTCTCGACGTGGTGCAGCACCAATGTGGCCCGCAAGACGACGCCGGTGAGCCCCATGCCGCCGACGGTGGCCCAGAACAGGTCAGCATCCTTCCCGTCGGGCGTAAGCTCGTGCAACTCCCCGTCGGCCGTGACGAGCGTGAGGGACTCGACGTGGTTGCCGAAGCTCCCGACGACATGGTGGGCCTTGCCGTGGATGTCGGCGCCGATCGCGCCGCCGACCGTCACCTGGCGGGTGCCCGGCAGCACCGGCAGCCACAGCCCGAACGGCAGCGCCCGGCGCATCAGCGTGTCGAGGCTGACCCCCGCGTCCACGACGGCGCGGCCGCTGTCGGCATCGATCGAGTGGATCGTGGCCAGGCCCGTCATGTCCAGGACGGTCCCGCCCGCGTTCTGCGCGGGGTCACCGTAGGAGCGGCCGAGGCCGCGGGCGATGATCCCGCGCGGCCCGGCGGACGTGACCGCGGCGACGACGTCGCCGATGTTTCGGGGTGTCAGCATGCGGGCGGTGGAGGGGGCGGTGCGGCCCCATCCCCGCAGGCTGGCGGCCGATCCGGTGCTGGACATCGCAGATCAGGCTACGCCCTGGCCGAGATCGGCGCCGATCTGCTCGGACGGTCGGCCCACTACCCTCGCAGGAGTGAGTGCCCAGCCGCCGGAATCGCCTGGTTTCCGGATCTCCGACGCCGACCGGGAGCGGGCAGCGTCGCGGCTGAACCAGGCCATGGCCGAGGGGCGCATCACCATCTCGGAACTGGAGGAGCGGCTCTCGGTCGTCTACGCCGCGCGGTTCGAGGCCGACCTGCGCCCGCCGCTGGCCGACCTGCCCGGTGGGGAGCCGGCGCCCGGAGCGCCGCTCGCGGTTCCGCCGGACACCGTGCCGATGGTGCTGCGGGCCGGTATGTCGGGGATGAAGCGCAAGGGCGAGTGGGACGTCCCGCCCCGGCTACGGGTGGTGAGCTCGATGGGCTCGGTCGTGCTCGACTTCTGCGAGACCGCCATCCCGCCCGTGGTCGATATCGAGGTGGATCTCGGCGCCGGGTCGGCCAAGCTGCTGGTGCCCGGCGACGCCACCGCCGACATCGACGGCGTTTCCACGGGTATCGGCACCGTCACCAGCAAGGTCCCGTCGGTCCGGCGCCCCGGTTCGCCGCACTTCGTCGTACACGGCAAGACCGTCATGGGCTCGTTGACGGTGCGGCGGCGCTACCGGTTCGGCGGCTACTACTTCTGACGACTCGTGCGCCGTTCCATACCGGCTCGCGGGGTCCCGCTACGCTGCTTTCCGTGACCGCTACCCAGCCCGCCCCGGCCCGGCTCGGCCTGGTTGCGCAGCTCAGCCGATTCGTGGTGATCGGGGTGCTCTCGGCAGTGGTCGACTTCGGCGCCTACCACGCGTTGCTGAGCGTGGGCGCCTGGCCGAGCGCAGCCAAGGCCGTCAGCTTCATCCTGGGCACCACCACCGCGTACCTGCTCAACCGCCGGTTCACCTTCTCCTCGGCCGGCGGGCGGGGCCGGTTCGCCGGGTTCGCGCTGCTCTACGGCACGACGTTCGCGCTGAATGTCGCCATGAATGCGCTGATGCTCGCGGTCCTGCCGGGGATACCGCTGCGCGTGAGCCTGGCCTGGGCGGCGGCGCAGGCCCTGGCGACGACGGTCAACTTCGTCCTGCTGAGAACGGTCGTCTTCCGCACCCACTGACCGGCCAGACACAGTGGAGGTCGGTCAAGCCCTTGGCGGCGTTGACCGTGAGGCGGTTCAGGTCAGCTGCGGCCCGGGCCGATCCAGGCGGTGCCGACCAGCACCGTCGACTTGTTGACGACCACGCAGCCTGAGGGCAGGAGGTGGCGCACCTCGATGGCCACCGCCTCGACGGCGGGCTCATCGGGTGTTGGCGTCGACGGTCGCTGCCGATCGCCCTGCGTGGCGGGTACGGTCAGAAGCGGTGGAACTGCTCCGCGCGGCCCTGCCGGACCAGCCGCAGCCATCGCCGGAACTCCCTCGGGCTGCGCTTGGTGACGAGGAAGTACCAGGCGAACCGGGGGAACTCCAGCATCCCGATCCGCCGCATGCCGGGCTGCGCGACGAGGTATCCGCGGTTGCGGTAGGTGTAGTAGCGCTTCACCGGGTCGTCGGGGTCACGGGCGTGCATCCGCCCGCCGAGCATCGGCTTGTCGTCGTCGGAGCCTGCGGGGTGCAGGTAGGCCGAGCGCAGCGACGTGCCGAACGGCAGCCCGGAGCGCACCAGCCGCCGATGCACCTCCACCTCGTCGCCGCGGACGAACAGTCGAAGGTCCGGCACCCCGATCGTGTCGAGCGTGGACGCCCGGAACAGTGCGCCGTTGAACAGCGCGGCGATGCCGGGGAGCAGTTCGCCGTCTGCCCCGTGCCGGGTGTCGGCGGCGAGCGCGGCCCGGGAGCGGTGCCAGGTGAGGCCGCGGCGCACAGGGAACGCAAGGCGGTCCGGTTCGTCCAGGTCGGCAACCGTGGGCGACACGGCAGCCAGGTCGCGGCGCCGGGCGAGGTCGATCAGCGTGGCGAGCACCGTCTCGTCGGCGGCGCGGCCGTCGTCGTCGCCGAGCCAGATCCAGTCGGCGCCCATCGCGAGGGCGTGCAGCATGCCGAGCGCGAACCCGCCCGCCCCGCCCAGGTTGTTCCACGAGGGCAGCCAGGTGGCCGGTAGCCCGCACGCCTCGACGACGTCGCGCGCGGGCTGGTCGGGCCCGTTGTCGACCACGATCAGATGCGCGATGGGGTGGGTCTGTTTGGCCAGCGCGGCGAGTGAGTCGACGATCTCTGTGCTGCGATACCTGGTGACGACTACTGCGACCACCGACTCCGGGGGCAGCGGGGCAGAACTCACCGGGCCTCGATCTCGGCGAGTACATCGCGGCCCTTGTAGTGGAGCAGGACCTCGCGCAGGGGGCCGTGCTCACGGATCGTGCCGTGCTCCATCCAGATGGCGGTGTCGCACAGGTCGGCCAGGAACTCGTCGGAGTGCGAGGCGAACACCAGAATCCCAGAGCGCTGCACCAGTTCCTTGAGCCGGTCGCGCGCCTTGGCCATGAACTCCGAGTCGACCGCACCGATCCCCTCGTCGAGCAACAGGATCTCGGGATCGACGCTGGTGACGACGCCGAGCGCGAGCCGCACCCGCATGCCCGTGGAGTAGGTGCGCAGCGGCATCTCCAGGTAGTCGCCGAGCTCGGTGAACGCCGCGATGTCGTCGATGCGGGCGTCCATCTGCTTGCGCGTCATGCCCAGGAACAGCCCGCGGATGAGGATGTTGTCCAGGCCGGAGATCTCAGGGTCCATGCCGACGGCCAGGTCGAACACCGGCGCGACCTTGCCGATGACCGACGCCCGCCCGCGGGTGGGCTCGTAGATGCCCGACATGAGCCGCAGCAGCGTGGACTTGCCGGCGCCGTTGTGCCCCACGAGCGCGACCCGGGAGCCCTTGCGCAGCGAGATGGTGATGTCGCGCAGCGCCTCGATGATGGGGACCTTCGAGTCGGTGCCGATCCGCCCACCCGTGCGTCCCAGCACGGCTTTCTTGAGTGACCGCGTCTTCGCGTCGAAGATCGGGAAGTCGACGGCGGCGTTTTCGATGTCGATGCTGACCATGGCGTGCCTCAGACCCAGTACGCGACGCGGGAGCGGTAGTTGCGCATGCAGAGCAGTGCCGTGGCGCACCCGACGAGCGTGATGGCACCTGCGACATACCAGTGCCGCCAGACGATGTCCTGGCCCAGTAGCGGCTGGCGCAGGATCTCGACGAAGTGCATTGCGGGGTTGAGCTCGATGTAGCTCGCCAGCGGGTTGGACCGCAGCCGCTCGTAGGACCACACGATGGGCGTCATGAAGAACGCCAGCTGGGTGATGCTCGCGATGATCGGCGGGATGTCCCGGTACCGGGTGGCGATGATGCCGGTGACCACTGCGATCCAGGCGCCGTTGAGAACAAGCACCGCGAACGCCGGGATCGCGAGCAGCAACGACCAGCTCAGCGGCTGCGGGAAGATGATCACCAGGATGCCCCAGATGACCAGGTTGTGCAGGAAGAACAGCGTCTGGCGCCACACCAGCCGGTAGACGTGCAGGCTCAGGGGTGCGGGCAGGAACTTGATCAGTCCCTCGTTGGCGATGAAGACCTCGCTGCCCTCGAGGATGCAGCCGTTGATGAAGTTCCAGATCAGCAGCCCGGTAGCGACGTAGGGCAGGAACGTCTGGATCGGCTCACCGAACAGCGCGCCGTAGAGGATGCCCATCGCCGTGGCGACGACACCCATGCTGATGCTGATCCACAGCGGCCCGAGCACCGACCGGCGGTATCGCTGCTTGATGTCCTGCCAGCCGAGATAGCCCCACAGCGGGCGTTGCTTCCAGCCCTGTCCGAGATCGCCGAACGCGCGCCTCCAGCTGCGCGAGCCTCCGGCGTCGGCGACGGGCAGACGCACGGCTGCGTCATCGGCCCGGTCGTCGCCGGTGGTCATCATCGGGGCCACCGCCCGAGGGTACCGCCGGGGCCTGGACATGCCGCGCGTCGGGCCGCCCGCCACGATGTGACGACCGACGCCGGGCAGGCCACTGTCTACAGGTACTGACCCGTGCCCCGGCCGAGACCAGGCTCAGGTGCCCCCTGCGGGCCCGCACCCGGCGGTAGGCCCTTGCGCATCTGCTCCAGCTGCGCCCTGGCGGCCATCTGCTGCGCGAACAGCGCGGTCTGGATGCCGTGGAACAGCCCCTCCAACCAGCCGACGAGCTGGGCCTGCGCGATGCGCAGCTCGGAGTCCGACGGGATGGTGTCCTCGCTGAAGGGCAGGCTCAGGCGGTTGAGTTCGTCGCGCAACTCGGGAGCGAGACCCTCCTCCAGCTCCTTGATCGAGTTCTCGTGGATCTCGCGCAACCGCGACCTCGACGCCTCGTCCAGCGGTGCGCGAGATCCACGAGAACTCGATCAAGGAGCTGGAGGAGGGTCTCGCTCCCGAGTTGCGCGAC
>JBKJPD010000111.1:0-3410 GCA_046595345.1 Pseudonocardia sp. | reverse complement strand
ATCAACTTCCGCTACTTCTTCGCCCGCAAGACGATGTTCGTCAAGTACTCGCAGGCGTTCGTGTGCCTGCCCGGCGGCTTCGGCACGCTCGACGAGCTGTTCGAGGCGCTCACCCTGGTGCAGACCAAGAAGGTCACCAAGTTCCCGGTGGTGCTGCTGGGCACCGAGTACTGGGGCGGGCTCTACGACTGGATCGCCAAGACCGTGTTCGACAGCGGCAAGATCGGGGAGAAGGACCTCGCGCTGCTGCACCTCACCGACGACGTCGACGAGGCGGTGCAGGTTGTGCACGAGGCCTACCGGGCCTGGGAAGAGTCGCATTGAGCGAGCGCGCGAGCGAATCATCGACGCCGCGGGGCCTCCGGATCTGCGTCTACTGCGCCTCCATCGAGGGCATCGCCCCGCAGCACGGCGAGCTGGCCGCCGAGGTGGGCCGGGAGATCGCCGCCCGCGGGTGGGAGCTGGTCTCCGGCGGTGGGCGGGCGTCGATGATGGGCGCTGTCGCCGCCGCCGCGCGGGACGGCGGCGCGCGCACCACCGGCGTCATCCCGCACTCGATGGTGGCCCGGGAATGGGCCGATCACGATTCCGACGAGCTGCTCGTCGTCGACACCATGCGCGAACGCAAGGCCCTGATGGAGGCCCACGCGGACGCCTTCCTCGCGCTGCCCGGCGGGATCGGCACCTGTGAGGAGCTGTTCGAGGTCTGGACGTCGGGTTATCTCGGTATGCACCACAAGCCGGTGGTGCTGCTCGATCCGGGCGACCACTACAAAGGGCTCCTGAGCTGGGTGCAGGGGCTGGTGCACAGCGGGTTCGTCCGCCCGGAGGCGCTGGCCCGGCTGGTCGTCACCACCGACGTGCGGGCGGCGCTCGACGCCTGCGTCCCGACATGATCCGGGACGGCGCGGCGATGATCTGGGAAGGCAAGGTGAAGTTCGGGACGCGTGAGCCTGCCCAGGACCGGGCGCTGGTGATGGCCATCGTCAACCGCACACCCGACTCGTTCTACGACCGCGGCGCCACGTTCTCCGATGACGCCGCGATGACGGCCGTGGACCGCGCCGTGGCCGAAGGCGCCGACATCATCGACATCGGCGGGGTGAAGGCAGGGCCGGGGGACCACGTCGATGCGACCGAGGAGATCCGCCGTGTCGTGCCGTTCGTGGCCGCGGTCCGCGAGCGCCATCCGGACATCGTGATCAGCGTCGATACCTGGCGCGGCGAGGTCGGCCGGATCGCCGTCGCCGAGGGCGCCGACCTGCTCAACGACACCTGGGCCGGTGCCGATCCGACGCTGGGCGAGGTCGCCGCGCAGACCGGCGCCGGCATCGTCTGCTCCCACACCGGCGGTGCGATTCCCCGGCGGCGCCCGCACCGCGTCCGGTACGCCGACGTCGTGGCCGACGTGCTCGCGGACATCTGCGGCCAGGCCGAACGCCTCGTCGCGCTCGGGGTGCCCCGGGAGGGGATCCTCATCGACCCCACCCACGACTTCGGAAAGAACACCTTCCACGGGCTCACCCTGCTGCGCCGCTGCGGGGAGCTGGTCGCCACGGGCTGGCCGGTGTTGATGGCGCTGTCGAACAAGGACTTCGTGGGCGAGACGCTCGGTGTGATAGAGGTCACCGAGCGTCTGGAGGGCACTCTCGCGGCCACCGCGCTGGCCGCCGCGGCGGGCGCCCGGGTGTTCCGCGCCCACGAGGTCGCCGCCACCCGCCGTACCGTGGACATGGTCGCGGCCATTGCGGGAACCCGTCCACCGACCCGGACGGTGCGGGCGCTGGCATGAGAGGGAGCCACACATGGACGCCGTCACCGAGGGCTGGTTCGCGCGACGGACCTGGCAGGAGCCCGACTGGACCGCGCCGGACCTGATCGCCGCGAAGGCGGGTCGGCGGGTCTCCGTCGTGCTCCCCGCGCTTGACGAGGAGACCACCGTCGGCGCGATCGTGGCAGCCATCGTGCCGTTGACCGTGCCCCCTCCGGGGGGCACGACCCCGCTGGTCGACGAACTGGTCGTGATCGACTCCGGATCCACCGACCGCACCGTGGAACGCGCGGCCGCCGCGGGCGCGCGGGTGGTGCTGCGCACCGACGTCCTCCCCGAGCTGGAACCGCACCCCGGCAAGGGCGAGGTGCTGTGGCGCGCGCTCGCGGCCACCACCGGCGACATCGTCTGCTACCTCGACTCCGACCTCGTCGACTTCGATCCCGCGTTCGTGACCGCGCTGCTCGGCCCGCTGCTCACCGAGCCGGACGTTGCGCTCGTGAAGGGCTTCTACCGGCGCCCGCTGCGGCTGGAGACCACGCAGGCCGACACCGGAGGAGGGCGCGTCACCGAGCTGCTGGTCCGGCCGCTGCTGGCGGCGCTGCGCCCCGAGCTCGCCGGCGTCATCCAGCCGCTGGGCGGCGAGTACGCGGCCACCCGTGAACTGCTGGAATCGCTGCCGTTCGCGGCCGGCTACGGCGTCGAGATCGGGTTGCTGCTCGATACCCACACCCGGCTCGGACTGGGGGGCATGGCCCAGGTAAACCTCGGCGTGCGCAAGCACCGTAACCGGTCGCTCCTGCAGCTCGGGGTAATGGCGCGCCAGATCCTCGCCGCTGCCCTGAGTCGGTGCGGGGTGCCTGACGCGGGAGCGGACCTGGTCCAGTTCGTGCAGGTCGACGGCGAATGGCTGCCGTCGACAACGGGCGTCGAGATCGCGGAGCGCCCGCCCATGGTGACCACGATTCGGGGCCGGAACGCTGTTCGCGGGGCCCCCTGACGGGGTTTCGGCTCCGAATCGCCGATCAGCGACTCCCATGGCCGCCGTCCGACCGGCGTGCTTTCATGGTCATGTGGGGACCGCGCTGATCTATCTGATCGTCATCGTGGCGGTCGCCGCTGCGTTGTTCGGGATCGCCGCCGTCGTGTTCGGCCGGGGCGAGGAGCTCGCGCCGCTGGCGCCGGGCTCCACTCCCACCCGGCTGCCACCAGCCGGCGAGGTCCTCGGCGAGGACGTCCGCGAACTGCAGTTGCCACAGGCCGTACGGGGCTACCGGATGTCCGACGTGGACTGGGTTCTCGAACGCCTGGCGGACGAGGTGGACCGCGCCGTGGACCAGCGCGACGGGCTACTGGCCCGGGTCGCGGAGCTCGAGGCAGGGAAGAGAACCGGATGAGTACACGAGTGAAGCTGACGGTGCCCGTCGACGTCGATGCGCCTGCCGAAGCCGTCTGGCGCGCGGTCACCGACTGGGTCGGGCAGGGCGACTGGATCATGGCCACCCGGGTGGCCGTCACCAGCTCCGGAGACGGCCGGTACCTGGGCGCCACGTTGAGCGCCGTCACCGGCGTCGGCCCGCTCGCATTCACCGACACGATGGTGGTCGTGGAGTGGGAGCCCCCTCGGCGCTGTGTGGTG
>JBKJPD010000353.1:0-6139 GCA_046595345.1 Pseudonocardia sp. | reverse complement strand
TGCGTCCGGAACGGCCCCGCGACCTCGAAGGTCACACCACGCCCATCGGTGCCGCGCTGGGACGAGAAGTACAACCGTGACCCGTCCGGGCTGAACCCCGGCCCGGTGATCTCGCTGAGATCGTGGCCGATCAGCCGGACGACAGGGGCCACCTGCCCCTCGGTACTGATGATCACGACCTCGAGGTTGCCACCGTCCTCGCCGACGAAGATGTCGCCCGAGCGGGAGACCACCAGGTTGTCCACGCCGGTCAGCGGCGCGTCGGCACCGAGGACCGCCGCGTCGTACAGCACCGATAGGCGCTGCCCGGCCACGTCGAGGTCCCAGACGCGGTTGTCGCCCTTGGTGGTGAAGTAGACGTGGTCGAGATCGAACCAGACCCCCTCACCGCCGGTGAACACCATCGATCCGGGAAGCCGGTTCAGGGACTGGGGCTGAGTGGGTGCCAGCGCGGGCTTCCAGGTCACCGCGCCGGTGCCATCGGCGTGCAGCACCTCGAGAAGGCCTGCGGTCAGGTCGGGATAGGCGGCCGGGGTGAACCGGTAGAACCGTCCGTCGGTGGTGTCCTCGGTCAGATAGAGCTGCCCGCGGGCGGGGTCGACGGTGACGGCCTCGTGGGCGAACGTCCCGAGGGCGGGCAGCACCGTGCCCTGTGAGGTGCCGGTGACCGTGCACTCGTGCACCCGACCGAGCGGGGTCTCCTCGCAGGACAGCCAGGTGCCCCACGGGGTCGGGCCGCCGGCGCAGTTCTGGCTGGTGCCGGTCAGAATCCGGTAGGCGTCGACGACCTGGCCGCCGGCGTCGAAGCGCAGCGCGCCGACGCCGCCGACACCCGGCACCTCACTGTTGGAGCTGTAGACCCACCCGCTGTCGGGCTGCGGAAACACCGCACCGCCGTCGGGGGCCGGGTGCCACGAGTAGGCCGTCCCGGTGACCGGCGATCCGGTGGTCGCGAGGATCCGGCTGATGAAACCTCGGGGGAGCATCACGCCATTGGCATCGGCGGCCAGCAGCCCGCCGTACGGCCCGGCGCCGGGCATCTGCTGGGCGGCATAGGCCTGCCAGAACGTCGGGCCGAGGGCGGTGACGCCGACGGCGAGGGCAGTGCTGCACAGGAACGAGCGGCGGTCCACAGGGTGGCTCCAGTGCGCGTCGGGGAAGGTGGACAAACCCACCTTCCCTGCCACAGATGGTGACCGGGTGTCATCCAGATGAACGGGAGGCGACTAGTCGGATGTCATAGTTTCAACCCATATGCGTTAATCCACAGTCCACCATTCGGCCGCTTGCACTGACATAGGGTCACTTTTATGAGCCTCGTCAACCGTCGTATCTTCCTGAAGGGTGCCGCCGGTGCGGCCGTCGTCAGCGCCGGTCTCACCGGCCTGGACTTCTCCGCAGCGCTCGCCGTCGAGCCCACCGCCGTCTTCCAGTACGGCGTGGCCTCCGGCGACCCGCTGCCCGACGGCGTGGTGCTGTGGACCCGCGTGACACCGAGTCCCGACGCGACGCCCGGCTCCGGCCTGGGTGCCCCGACCACCGTGCGCTGGACGGTCGCCGAGGGCGTCACCGCCGACGGGTCCCTGCAACGGGTCGTGGCCAGCGGGACCGTCACGACCGGTGCGGAGACCGACCACACCGTCAAGGTCGACGTCCGGGGCCTGCGACCGGGCCGCAGCTACGCCTACGCCTTCACCGCCGCCGGTTCCTCGAGCCCGGTCGGCCGGACCCGCACCGCCCCGGACCCCGGTGCCGCCAACGAGCGGTTGCGCTTCGGCATGGTGAGCTGCTCGAACTACACCGGCGGCTTCTTCTCGGCCTACCGCCACCTCGCGGCGCGCGACGACCTCGACTTCGTGCTCCATCTCGGTGACTACATCTACGAGTACGGCAACGGTGCGGACCGCTACGGTCCCGAGACCCTGCGCGGCAGGCGCGAGCACGACCCGGCCGTCGAGATCGTGTCGCTGTCGGACTATCGCCGCCGCCACGCCCAGTACAAGGCCGACCCCGACCTGGCGACGCTGCACCGCAGGTACGCCTTCGTCACCACCTGGGACGACCACGAGGTCACCAACAACACCTGGCGCGGGGGTGCCGAGAACCACCAGCCCGACACCGAGGGGCCCTTCGTCCCCCGCCGTAACCGCTCCTACCAGGCCTACGACGAGTGGATGCCGATTCGGCTGCCGCAGGGCCGCACCGACGCGGAGACGCGCATCTACCGGCGGCTGCGGTTCGGCACGCTGGCCGACCTGACGATGCTCGACCTGCGCCAGTACCGCGACGAGCAGGTGGCGAACACCGACGGCGCGGCCACTGACGCCCCCGACCGCACGATGACCGGGCCGGCGCAGCAGGAGTTCCTGGAGCAGGGACTTGCCGCGACGGGCTCGCCCGCCTGGCGGCTGTTCGGCAACAGCGTGCAGATCATGCCGGTCAAGACCCCGCCGCTGCCTGCGGATCTCGCCGCCGCCCTCGCCGTGCTGCAGGGGGCTCCGAAGCCGATCCCGACGCTGCCGCAGAGCGGCTTCGCCCTGCTCGTCGACCCGTGGGACGGATACACCGCCAACCGGCGGCGGGTGCTGGAGTTCGCCCTCGGCCAGGGTGTCGGTGATCCGGTCTTCCTCACCGGCGACATCCACTCGACCTGGGCGGCCGACCTGCCGCTGGACGCGGGCACCTACACGGGCTCGCCAACAGCGCTCTCGCCGAGCGCGGGCGTCGAGTTCGTCTGCACCTCGGTGACCGCGGACAACCTCAACGAGATCACCGGCACCCCACCGAGGACCACCTCGCTCGCACTCGAGGAGCAGATCAAGCTCGCCAACCGGCACATCAAGGAGATCGAATTCGACTCGCACGGCTACTCGGTGGTCGAGGTGACCCGGCAGCGCATCCAGTTCGACACGTTCTTCGTCTCGGATCGGGAGGACCCGCGGGCGACACAGACGTTCTACCGCGGCTTCGCGAGCACGAAGGGCAGCCGTACCGTCGTCCGGGCCGAGCAGCAGATCCCACTCGACCGGCCGGTCTGACGCCGCCGGCCGCGTCAACTATCGCCGAGGCCGAGGCGCGAGCCGAGCTCGCCCGGTGCCTCCCGTCAGGCTCGGAATTGTTCCTCGTCGTAGACGTCGGGGACGCCGTCGGCGTCGGTGTCGCACTCCTCCGCCGCGCAGATCCGGCGGTAGTGCCGGTTGCGGATCCGCAGCACGATGGTCGCGAGCAGCGCAGACAGTAACGAGCCGAGAAGCACCGCGATCTTGACGTGGTCGTCCCGTTCGCTGCCCGCGCCGAAGGCCAGCTCCCCGATCAGCAGGGACACGGTGAACCCGATTCCCGCCAGCAGCGCCAGCCCGAGCACATCCCACCAGGACAGCCCATCGGCAAGCTGTGCTCGGGTGAACCGCTGAACCAGCCACGTCGCCCCCAGCACGCCCACCACCTTGCCGACCACGAGCCCGGCGATGATGCCCACCGCGACGGAGTCGGCCAGGCTGGCCCCCAGCCCACCCGCTCCCGCCACCGACACCCCGGCCGCGAAGAACGCGAACACGGGCACCGCGAACCCGGACGAGATCGGGCGGAACCGGTGCTCGAAGTGCTCGGCCAACCCGGGGCCGGGCCCCTCGGCCCGGCGGATCACCGGCACCGCGAACCCCAGCAGCACCCCCGCCACCGTGGCGTGCACCCCCGACTCGTGCACCAGCGCCCAGGTCAGCGCCGCCAGCGGTAGCAGGAGCCACCACGACCGCACCCGCCGATGAACCAGCACGGCGAACAACCCCAACGGGGCCAACGCCAGAATGAGTGGGACCACCTGCAACGAGCTGGTGTAGAAGATCGCGATGATGGCGATCGCCAGCAGGTCGTCGACCACCGCCAACGTCAGCAGGAACGTGCGCAGCGCCGTCGGGAGGTGCGTGCCGATGATCGCCAACACCGCCAGCGCGAACGCGATGTCGGTTGCCGTCGGGATCGCCCATCCGGACAGTGCCGCGCCACCGGCTCCCGCGTTGACCGCGAGGTAGAGCAGCGCCGGCACGAGCATCCCGCCGACCGCCGCCGCCACCGGGAGCGCGGCCCGCCGCGGATCCCGCAGGTCCCCTGCTACGAACTCGCGCTTGAGCTCCAACCCGGCGACGAAGAAGAAGATCGCCAACAGCAGGTCGGCCGACCACTCCCCCAGCGTCAGGTCCAGGTGCAACGCCGCCGGACCGATCCGCAGGTCGGTCAGCGCGGCGTAGGCCCCCCGCCACGGCGAGTTCGCCCACGCGAGCGCGAGGATCGCCGCCCCCAGCAGCAAGGCGCCGCCGACGGTCTCGGTACGCAGGATGTCACCGACCCGGCGTGCCTCCGGCCAGGTTCCCCGACCGAACAGACGATGCTCGGAACGGTCGATCGGTGTATTCATCAGGGCAACTCCAGAGGGGTCGACAACAAGATCGCCGACCAGACTTCCCGGCACACCTGATTCCATGGTAGGCGATCGGCCCGGATAGGCCGGCTAACGTGCCCAACCACTCAGCGCTCGTCTCGATGCGGCCGGACGCGGCCGGGCGGGTGCCGCCGCCTGGTGTCGGATCCCGCCACCGTCTCCAGACCCTCCTGGAAGGACCGGGCGCCGATGCCCGGCGGGTTACGGTTCGGTGGTGATCCCGGTGTCGGTGTCGGTGTCGGTGTCGCTGCCGCCGGTCAACGCCACCGCGCACGTACTCGCCGCATTGGTGCTCATTCTGTGCGCCGCCCGGATCGTGGGCACTGTCTTCGCCCGGCTGGGGCAGCCGCGGGTGGTCGGTGAGATGGTCTCCGGCATCCTCATCGGCCCGACCCTGCTCGGGGGCACGCCGGCCGCGTACCCGGTCACCGGTATCGCTGGAACGGCAACCCACGGCACCGGTGTGAGCGGACTGCTCTATCCCCCGGAATCACTGGCGTTCCTGGATCTGTTCGGGGTCCTCGCGCTGGCCCTGTTCACCTTTCTCATCGGCATGCAGGTCCCCCAGGCATTGCTGCGCGGGCGCATCGCCCGGCTCACGGCCATCGCCGTCGTGGTGGTGGCCGCCTCCATCGGGATGGGCTTCGCGCTGGCGATCCTGCTCGACGAGCCGGGGCTCTGGCGGGTGATGGCGCTGCCCGACGGTCAGCCGGTGCCGTTCACCGCGCACGCCCTGTTGATCGGAGCCGGCGTAGCGGCAACCGCACTGCCGGTCGTGGCCCGGATACTGCAGGAGAAAGGGATACTGGCGACTCCGATAGGCGCGATGGGGATCGGAGCGGCCGCGGTGGTCACCCCGCTGACGTTCCTGATCGTCTCCGCGGCCTCGGCGTCGGTGAACGGGCAGGACGTGGTGTCCTCCACCGCGATCAGACTTGCGCTCACCGCCGCTCTCGTGGTGGTACTTCTCGGGATCGCCCGACCCCTGCTCACCCGGACGCTCCGCAGCTTCGACGCCGACGAACCCCTGGACAGCGGTCTACTCGCGATCCTGCTGGCCGGGGCTCTGCTCACCGCCCTCGCGGCACATCTCATCGGCATCCACGCCCTCACCGGCGGTCTCCTCTTCGGGGCCGTGGTGCCGCAGGTCCCCGGGCTCGCCGCGCTCGTACTGGAACGGATGCAGCAGTTCGTCGTGGTCGTCGGGATCCCGGTGTTCCTCGCCGTATCGGGCCTGCAGACCGACCTCCGGATCGTCCGGCTCGAGCACCTGGCCGCCGTGGCGCTGTTCCTGGCGGCGATCGCCGTCAGCAAATGGGGGGTCGCCACCCTGATGGGCCGGGCCGTCGGGCTCCCCTCCGGCGAGGCCGGCGCCCTGGGCGCACTGGTGGCGTGCGGCGGGCTGGTCACGCTCGCCATCGCCCTCACCGGCCGGCAGTTGGGACTGATCACACCATCGATGTACGCGGTCTTCGCGCTCACCGCGATCATCTCGACAAGCGTCACCGGCCCGTTGCTCGACCGGTTCCTCGCGGTCGGCTCCCGCACCCCTGGTCCATCACCAGCCGGGGGCTGAACCCGGCCCGGGAACGGCGGACGGCCGCACCGGGGACCCATCCCGGTGCGGCCGTCGCGAAACCAGATCAGCGAACCAGTTGTCAGTGATCGAGGGCTTTCTCGACACCGACACCGGTGAGCGAG